>JAUWIR010000221.1 GCA_030605265.1 Pseudomonadota bacterium
CCCCCACATTTACATAAAAAGGCCAAAGAAATACTTCAAAAAGAATTACAGATGCCTGGGATGCAGGCAAAAGATAAGAAAGTATTAGGCAAGGTATCTCTACTTTGGGATCAATTGATCAACAAGATAACCCAATTAACACCTGACTTTGACAATCTTATCGGGGCCGATCGTTTACAGTTTCAACCTGTGAGAAAAATAAAAGAGGACCTTAAAAAAGATCCAAGTGGCTTTCCCTATAGAAAAACCCTCAGGATAAATGAAGAAATAATTAATCTTGACATTGATCGATCAGGGAAAGAGGGATATTTAACCCTTAAGGTGGTCTTTCACTATTCATCAAAGGAAATGTCTGATAAGGTGAGCAGCGGTCGGGTAATCCTCTATAAATCAAATAAAATGTATTCCTCTGTCTATTTTGATAGGAAAGGCGAGGCAGTTTTTAATCGGCTTAAAGAGGGTGAGTATTCTCTTGAGCTTCTTATGGAAGAAAAGTCTTTAGGAATATTTGAACTTTCTATTAATAAGGTTAGCCAATGAACCAAGAAAACTTTTCCCAGCAAAAAAAAAATATTCTGGAATTTACCTTTCTTGACGATGGAAAGATTAGGCTTTCTTTGTCTGAATCCCGGGGCCAAGGGCCACTTGCCTTCTATCAAGAAACTGAGGTAGCTATTGAAAGAATAGACGGATTAGTTCGAGAGATTAATGGCTATTTGAATAAAATCAATGGCCTTAAAAATCAGGATCAATCCCTTTTGTCAGAACTTCAAAAGACCTGCCAACTCCTCTATAATGAACTACTCAGCCAAGAGATAAAGGGAAGGCTTCAAAACACAACCCTTAATAATCTAGAATTAATCCTTGATGAACATCTGGTTCATATTCCCTGGGAGCTTCTTTTTGATGGCCAAAAATTTTTCTGTGAGCAATTTAGCATAGGAAGGCAGGTCAGAACAAAGGGAAGTAAGATTATTCATCACTCACTTATAACACAAATAAAATTACCTTTAAAAATGCTCATAATTGCTGATCCCACTGAAGATCTTGAAGTGGCCTGGCAAGAGGGAGCAAAAATCTATGAAAAATTTCAACAAAAACAGGATTTGATAAGAATTACCCTTCAATCTGCTGATCAGGTCGATCTTGATTTTGTCAAAAAGAACCTTTGGGACTATGACTTAGTCCATTATGCCGGTCACGCTGACTATAATCCTTTACAACCACAGCAAAGCGGCTGGGTGCTCTCAGATGGTAAATTGAGCGCTGAGGATATTATAAAAATGTCAGGCGCCAAAAGGGTAATGCCCAAACTGGTTTTTGGCAATGCCTGCCAATCGGGGTATACTGAAAAATGGGAAAAGCAAAAGGATCCTATTAAATCTAATCATCAAAGTTACGGCCTCGTCCACGCTTTCCTTATGGTTGGGGTGCAATATTATCTTGGCGCCTTTTGCGATGTCTCCGATGAATATGGGGCTTATATGGGCATAGAGTTTTATGACCACCTCCTTAGGGGGAATACTATTGGAGAGGCCCTCAGGCTGGCCAAAGAATCTTTTCGAGAAAAATTTGGAGATGTAAGTTCTTCCTGGATAAATTATGTGCTTTATGGTCATCCCGGAGATTATCTCATAAGCCCTGAAGCATTAGATACCCCTCAGCACAATAGAATTAAAAAAACTTCAAGAGAATCAGAAAATAGTTTACCAGATAAAGCGAATAAGATATCAACTCATCTTTCCCCGGGGTCTGAATCCGAGCAGGCAATGCCTTCTTTACGGCATTCCCGCCTCTTTCTCCCTCAAAGAAAAAAATGGGTGGGGACAGCCATAGTTTTTCTCCTTTTTTTGATTTTCACGGCCATAATAATTTTTTTCCCTGACAAGAGCTCAAAAAATCAAGCTACGCAGAATAATTCAATAGTATTTGATCGTAAACAACAAAGAATTGAGGAATTAAAAAGGATGATTTACACAAAATTGAAGGCACGGGAGGAAAAGCCGGAATCGTCTTCAAGGGCGAAGGAGGTTTCTAAGGAGGGTTCTATAGATAAGTGGACCTCTAAGCCGATAGTCATAGCAATATTTTCCCTTTTTGACCAAGAGGAAGATAATCCCTTGCCGGATTGGGCCATCAGAACAATAAAAGATATGGATAAAAAACTTAACGGGCATTTTGTAGAAGATGCCTGGATTCGGGTTGCCGAAAGAAAGGAATTAGACAAACTTTTAGAAGAAAAAGATCTTGAACTCTCCGACTTTTCCTTTGGCGACCAAAAGGACCTTTTTGCCAGATTTCTCTATACACGAGTCATGCTCTTTCTAGAAGGGTATCAGTCCTCAGAGGGATTATCTCTCTGCTACAAAGTGGTGGATGCTGAAACAGGCGAAATTGATAAAATTGATTCCAGTGTAAAGCTTTCGAGAAAAGAAATCCTCAGTGATTCAGTTAAATCAATTTACACACAGGCCAGGCAGGTGATCTATGCCAAATATCCTCTAAGAGGCAGGATAGCCGCTATACAGGATAAGTTGGTAGTATTAAATATAGGAGCGGAAGTTGGCATCAGAAAGGGGGATATATTTGAAGTTTTCAGTTCAGATAACCAAGGATTCAAAAGAAAGAGGATTGGAAAAATTAAAGTTACCAATGAAACTATAGATCAAACAACCGCACAATGTGAAATTCTGGAAGGAAGACAATTAGAAAAAGGATTGAGGGTTGAGGTTGCTGACAAATGACAACAGCACAAAGTTAAGGAGCAATCTATTTGATGTCTTTTACACTGCATTACCAGAAATATTCGCTCATCAAGAATTGGGGATGGCTTCTCCTTTTTTCTTTTTTTCTCAGCGCAGGCGGTTGTGCCAATAGGATCACCAAACCCTGTTTTAAGGATGGAAAAGAATATTGTGTCACTGATGAGTGGATATTTTCGGAAACCTGGTATAGCTGTTACCTGAGAGGCCTTTCCTGCGCTCAGGGAGGATGTTGGGAAAATGCTCGGGATGAGTTTTTAAGATCAGTTTATAAAAGAGAGCAAGATGAAAGGTGGGTTCGTACTTACGGCATGCACAGACTGCCTGAATATTTTCCCAATAGGGAATTAGGGATTGCCTGTTATAATCTGGGCGACCCTGACAGCGCTTTGAGATATCTTACTTTATCTCTTGAGCACTGTGATTCTGCTAAAGCGAAATATTATCTTAATAAAGTGAGGAAAGAAAAACTTCACCTGACCAATGAAGATAGAGAACCTCCCAGGTTATCTCTTGATGAATATCCTCAAACTATCGCCACTCCCACACTCTTTCTTGCCGGTCTGGCAGAAGATGATACCTTTGTGGCTAATATTATGATTCAGGTCAATAATGAAAAACCCTTATCCCTCATGGAACTGAGCCAACCCCATTTCTTTGCCTTTCATCAAAAATTGTTTTTGCAACCCGGAATAAACGATATTTTCCTCAAAGTAGTTGATCTGCTTGGAAAAAAAGAAGAGCAGAGGCTTAAAATCATGGTTGATCAAGAGGGACCGATGATATATTTTGCCAAAAGGAATTCCAGTGATTCTTTCTCTCCCCTCTCAGTTCAAGGAATTATCTATGACCCCTCAGGAGTAAACCAATTTTATCTCAATGGCAAAAAGATTACCTTAAGCAGGCTTAAGGTTGAGGAGGATACAGATAATAGCCTACTTAATCCGGCATATTTTTTCCAATATCATCTTTCTCCCCGGGAGCAATTAGAGGGCATTTTGCATTATAGGGCTGAGGACCTCTTACACAATAGTACTATAGGATCTGTATCCATTTTAGAAGAAAAACAGAAGTCTGATGACCAACAATTGTCCTGTCTTCGGTATGGCCCTGTTCGAATAGCCATGGCTGATCAAATTGCGGCCAAAGATTTACCCTTAAAGCTCCCATCTTGTCAGATTGCCGCAAGGCGCACTCCTGATCCTGTTATGATTCAAATTGAGCCGATCCCTCAAGAAACCTTTCAGGAGGAAATTTGCCTTCAAGTCAATATAACAGCCCGCTGTCAGATTAATGAGATATCAATAAATGAGCAACCTATTCTCTCTATCTATGGGATTCACTGGATTAAGCATTTTAATAAGATTATAAAAAGGTTCTTAGATAATAAAAGAGAGGGTCAGTTTTTATTCCAAAGAATAATTGAACTAAAAGAGGGAGAAAATAGAATTCATCTTCAGGTGAAGGATGAGTTCGGAAAGATGTGGGAAAAAATAATTCCAATAAAGAAAAAGATAAAAAAAATTCGTCAATTAGAAGAGCGTTGGAGGATGGCCATCCCTTTTATCAGTTACAATCAGAGTGAAGAAAAACAAGAGCAAAAGAAAAAGGACTTAACCTATCAGCTCATTGAAGCCTTTATAGAACAGGAAAGATTTAAGGTCATCGATCTTGAAAATCTTCCCATCATCATTGATGAGAAAAACTTATGCCATTATCTTGGAAGGCCTTTTTTGGGGCGACCATCTGACCTCAGATTATGGATTGATACTTTTTTATTGGGCTATATTCAGCAAGCAGAAGACTCCTTGACCCTTTCCGCCAGTCTGGTAGATCTTGAGACTGGTGAAATTTTAGCCACTAAAGACGTTTGTGAAGAAATCGATTCATCCAGGTTAGCCTGGCAAGAAGGACTAAGGGAACATGCTATTCAGATCTGCTCTGTTCTGGCTGCCAAATTCAAGAGTCATTTTCCATTATGTGAAGGCAAGGTCATCTCTTTAACTAAGGAAGAACTGAAGACAGGCATATGTAAAATTGATGGGTTAAAAGAGGGAATGAAGCTTCTTCTTTATAATCAGGAGGTAAATAAAGATGAAGATTATTCTCTTTTAGGGGAAGCTAAAGTAAAGGAAGTAAGAGAAGAATATTCTCTGGCCAGGTTTTTGGAATATCTGAGTAAGATAAATTTTGATGAAGCAAAGATGAATTGGGGAGTGGTTACCAGATAACAGAATACAGTATCTCCCCTTGGTTTAGCAATATCTAAAAACTGACTTATTTGTTAAGTAAGAATAGATACCTCCTATCCTTAAGAGCGATTTTTTCAATTCAATTTTTAGAATCTTTAGAATCTAAGGTACTGAATATTCTGTGTGTTAACTGATGCCCCCTTAAGGTAGAAATTAATTTTTTTGAGCAATTGAAACTGTATGGAATAAACACATATTCCAAGCATTAATTGAAAAGCAAAAAGAGGCGCTTTTCTATACTTTCCCTATTCGGTTATGATATAAACTTCGTATGGCTTAAGCTGAATATCCTCTCCGGCAGGCTTTCCAAAAAACCGGTAACTTGCCTCCCATGAACCATTTCGAGAATTTTGATTCCTAATCGTTTCTATTTGGCTAAGCACAGGGTTATTGAGGATTTCCAGGGTGGATTGATTTGAATTAAAATAACTCGGGTCAAAAAGATCTGTTTCCAGGTATTCATCCGGATTCGGGGCTTGATGAAAATAGCCGGGTTTTAAAAATCCTTGGAGACATAAGATCGGAGAGGGGTTTCCATTGAGGTCAAGATATAGCCTTCCTGTTCCGGTTGCAAAGATGGCATTAAAGGCGCTTTTTTTCATAAATCCAAACCAATCCTCCTGCCAGGTTTTTGAATATGCATCATAGGAGTAAAGCCGATATGGACCCTGGTTGTTTTGGACTATATTGGGTATTTCCACAATAGAGGGGAAATAAAAAAGGTTTATCCCCTCAGACAAAGATAAGGAAAGGGTAGGGTAGTGGGGGCTGCTGGAATAAAACAGGACCTCCTCAAGATTTGAAATAGTATCCCCATCAAAATCACCTTCAGGGGGAAAACTTAAGTCCATGTCCCCAAAGGGGAGGGGATTGCTCTCATTCCACGGATATTGAGGATGGGCAATATCTTCTTGACAGGCTTTTATACTATCGGGATAAGTGGTATCTTCAACAGAGTTGGGGATAATGGCCATGTTCGAGCTAATTACCTCGGTTAAGTCAATGGTTACCATATTAAGCGATTTTGGAAGAACTTTTATGGTGATTTCTTTTAAAGGATCGCCGCTGTATATAGCGCCGGCATATATGCTTATCTTTATATTTTCATAAGGGGTAAGGTCGTTAAATTTATAAGAATATGTATCCGGGTAGATGAATCTATAATTACTCGGGTAGATATAGTGGTTGCAAGTGAGCCACCTCACACTGAGGGCCCCTCCTCCTTGCCAAGGGTCGACTATCCGCACTAAAAGGCCGGCAAATTCCCCGGCCACAGGATCGGAGACCGACAGGATATAGGTTACCCCACCTAGAGGATAGCTTGAAGCAAGTCTTGCCTCAAGAAGGTAGTACCCGCTTTGTTGGCAGGTAAAGGCCAGATAATTATTGGCAGCCACAGGCTGCCCTTGATCATAAAGGAGCCTGATATTGGGATCATAAAGACCTATTTGTATAAAATAGCCAAACTCTGACAGGTCTTGAGCATATATCTCGTAGGTATGGTCTTTTAAGGCATAAAACCGGCCCCAATCAATATCTGCCTGACCGCTGTACTCCCCACAGGAAAAGGTGTGCCTGGCGGGCAGGGCATTAACAATAATATCATGGTTGGGATTAAAAAGAATAATATTGGGATCATCATCAGGCTCAAAGGCATCCTCCTCTACGCTGATGATGGGCTCTGTTATGGAAACATCCCGCCATTCTATCCGGCTGCCTGAATCCGGTTGGTCCCCGAACCTGCCCTCAGCCATAAAATAGGCCTGGTAATACTGCCTGCTCAAAGGAATATCAGCCTGATACAATAGGCCAAGATCATTATCCCGGATAAGGTCCACAATCAGGCTCGTTTGATAGATAGCGCCGGTAGAGGTCAAAACGACCCAGGCCTTATCAATGATAACCGCAGGATGGGCGCTTAAAAAAAGGTTATAATGGTCCTCCTCGACCCCTGCGCCGCAGTCTGTTATAAGGGAGTAGTCCTCGCCGGGGATGGCGGCCGTACCAAGGTAATAGTTTAAGTGACGATTGATGGTTTGATAATCAGAAGGCGCGTCTTGTCCTGGCAAAAAACAAGCCGGCCCCTGCCTGGTAAGGGAGACGGCGTTTTGGGCCAGCCGATAGCCTTGAGCAACCGTGGCCCCGGATAAAACAGCGGAGAAAAAAAAATTGGAAAAGCAGGGGAAAAGACCCTGCTCATCGCCTATAGGGAAAAAAAGATGCTCTTGGTCCGTTCCGGAAAGGCCCGCCCAATGTGCTTTATCCTGCCAGTTAAGATGAGATAAAAAGGTGACGGCATAGGGTGTATCCATAA
>JAUWIR010000435.1 GCA_030605265.1 Pseudomonadota bacterium
ATAGCATAAGAAATGAAAAAGTTATAATGAGAACTTTACAAAAATTTTTATTTATCATTTTCTTCTTTAACATCGGGTAACTCCTTTCCATAACCTTAAATTTTCTTAACAATGCATAAAAATACGATAGCCTAGCCTATACAATGGACTCAATTGTCAAAAGGTGGAGATCTGTTTGTTGAACTATACATTTTCATATTCAGTTTTTTCCTTTCAGTTATGACTTATCTTACCGTTGTTTTACGATACATTACCGTTTTGCTATTCATTAGAGAGCATAATTTATGCCCCCCCAAAAAACATCCTATCGTCTGGATATAGTTTAAATTGTTCACCTGAGGAATAATTGTTGATAATCATTCCCGTAAAATTTATGGAAAAAGATAATAGTTTTTATGGAAACACCAGGAAGGATGAATTAGAAAACAGTAAAACATCAATTTTGAAATTGAAAAATGGAGTAGTAATTTAGGAGTAGTAATTTATGTGGTATGGTATAGGAATAGAGACTTTTTGCTTCTCATTCTTTTAAGAAAATTTTTATACTCCTTCATGAAGCAAGATTCATTTTTTTATGAATGGGTAATTACTTATTTAAGGAGAAGGAGAGGGTGGTGCCTTTTAGAAAGGTAAAAAGGCTAGCTGACTAAGTTGTATTTTATCTCTTGTTTTATGCAATCTTCTAAAACAGCGTCAAGATATGCTTTGCGGCAATCGACCCCGTCTATTTTTCCGTCTCTCATTAGTTTCATATACCTGCATCCACCAAAGCAGATTGGAAGATATTCACAATCAAGGCATTCTTCTTTTTTCCATATTTCAAGATTATGGGATACGCTATAATCCTCTAGACCTGATTTTAAATTACCTACTGATAGTTCAGGATGTCCAATGAATCCCGGGCATTTATAAAAAGTTCCGTCATAATTCACCACAATATTATCTTTGAGTTCGATCATAAATAGGAAGGCCTTATTTTAGGCATGGGAAAATCTCTTTTTAGAATTTCTTCTCTGAAAAAATTACTTGCCTCAAAAAGCCATGGTTCGTTTATTGATTCACATCCATCCTGAAAATCCGGAAGCCCGAAATCCTTCTCAGTTTTGCTAATTGGATCAAATTTCACTATTGAAAAGTTTTCTTGGGTAATCCCTTCTTTGAGGAGATAATCTAAAAGTTTGGGGAATTCTCTATAGTTTTGTTGGGTAAAATTGCCGCCTAACTGGATCTTGATATATTGAGAAGCTTGTTTGAGATTTTCAACAATTATATTAAAAGACCCTGCGCCCGATTTAAAAGGCCTATAGATATTATGGTTTTCCGGAAGACCATCAATAGTTATTTTTGCCTCCTTTAATCCTAAAGCAGCCAATTCCTTTGTCCGCTCACCTGTTAATAAGGTGCCATTGGTAACCAAATTAAAGGAATATTCTACTCCCTTCTTTTCTGCCTTTCGGATTATTTTTTTTGAGATATACTTAATGTTTTCAAAACTGAGCAAAGGTTCTCCGCCGTAAAATTCAATATATACAGCCCGGCCCTTGGAAAGAAAAGAGGAATCTATATGGCGGATCAAAAAATCGGTTGTCTCGGGAGACATATAATACTTTCCCTTTTTTTCCCCCTCAAAACAATAAGTACATGCTAAATTACAGTCTAGATTCATCACGGCAATAATATATTGCCGAGTTATTCGCTCATTGGCTTTATCAAATAATGAAAGCATCTCTTCTTTTTCTTCAGCCAAATCAGAAACAAGAAACCCTAAATCCGAAAGGGTCTTCTCCTCTGAAACCGACAACTCCCCTTTTTCAATTGAGGTTAATAAAGTTTTCTCAACCACTATCATTGAGGCTTTTTTTGTTGAAAAAAGAAGGGAGATACCTTGCTTTTTCGAATATGGGTATATTTTTATATATTTAGAAAGAAGCATTTTTATTTTCCTAATTTTAGTATTAATGGGCTTATAATTAAGGATACCTTATTATTTCAAAAGGGAGGCGTGGGTAAATCGCCTCCCTTTTGACACAAAAGCCTTAATTAAACCTATTCCTCGGGCGCACTTCTAAACATAATATAAAAAACCCAACAACATGCGCCTGCCGATACCGAATCCTTTTCCACCCCTTTGCTAAGAACTACAATTCTTCTTTCTTCTTTTCTTTTCATAATTCACCTCCTTTCTATATAAATAGGGTTTAAATATATATTATTATTATAGCAATTATTGTTTAACAGGTAAAATATATTTTATTATTATTTAAATTTTAAAATATAAAATTATTATATATGAATATGGTGAGTAAAATAAGGGGTTTGGCCTGTTTAAATGATAATTTAAGGAGAGTGCACCCAAATAATTAGTGTTTCAAACCAAAATCGAAACGAGGAAGGTTTTAAAATTTATACCGTATTCCACCTTCTAGCCATCTTTTTGGATTTTCATGATCTTCATGTAAATATTGATTGCCGTTAAATATATTATGCAAATTTAAGAATAAGATAATTTTCCGGCTACTAGTGGTTATTTGCTTTGAAATATATACGTCCCAGACCATATCATCGTCTTTTCCTTTAATGGAAGGATGTGGATTCCACTGAATATAATGTCCGATCAACAGGGCCTGAAAAGTTTTGTAGCAGTATTGGATTTGAGTATCGAAAGTTGATTTTGGAGTATCGTTCGACCTTTCATCCGTGTTTAAATTCTTTGCCTCAATGAGAGTATATCCAGCCGAAAAGGAAAAATTATAAAAAGGGCTTGTTTTCATTTCTATTTCCAATCCATCTCTTCTCTCCTCTTCCTTATTTACAGACTTGGAAATATAAGGCCCTATATCCTCAGCACCAATAGCATCTTTTACTATATGACGGAATAAAGAGGTTTTAATCCAAAAATTTTTCAATTTATCCGATTCTAGCCCCACTTGATACGATGAAACCTTCTCCACCCTCAAATCAGGATTGGCCAGTAAATACTCCCCTTCCCCGGAAGTAGAGCTGAGAGTTGGAATATTAAAACCTCTTGCTGCAGATCCTCTCAATAAAATCCCCTTAGCCAGATTATAGGTAAAGCCAAGGCTTGGACTGGTAAAAATCCCATTTTTATCAGTATGATCATAGCGTATCCCTGGTATTATGGATAATTTATCAAATCCGATAGTATTATTAATAAATACACCCCACTTATTAACTACTTGGCCTTTCCCCAGATTTATTGCATTTGATTTTTCCTCAGCTGCTTCAAGATCAACCCCCAGGACCAAATTACTCATCCCAAACCTACAGTGAAATTTCCCGGTTGCTCCATATTTTGTTTCATTTTTGAGATACTCAGGATCAGGATATAAAGTATCTATTATATAGAATTTATTTTTTAATTGTAAACACTTGAGCGCAAAAGTTAAATCTGCCCTGTGGTTTATGGAGTAATATAGATTTAAGGAAGAAAAAAGAGACTCAAAATCATCTAATCCTCGATTACTTCTTCGAAATTCCCCCAAACCCCGCTTGCCTTGATTATACCCAAAATTAAATTTAACATCGGCCTTTTGATTAATATCCCATTGTAATTTTGTGTAAAGATTATGTCCATCATAAGCTGTATTTGGATTTAGTCCATTACTTTCAAGGCATCCTGTATAAAAGTAATAACCGAAATTTTTCTCCCCATCAAAGGCCTCAACTCCATAATCTTTAATTCTCCCTTCCCCTAAAGATCCATATAATGTTTCCTCAGCCTTTTCCATAGTGCCTGTTGATTTAGTTATCAGATGAATAATTCCCCCCAAAGAAGAACCCCAAGAAGAGGAGGCAGGGCCCTTTATTATTTCTATACGATCAATTGGCTGAACAGGGAAGGCCGCAAAATCAGCAAAGCCGTCACTAAGGCTATTCATAACGATCCCGTCGATCATTAAAACTACATGAGTAAAATCACAACCTTGTATAAATACAAAGTTAGCCGCACCAGGGCCGCCACTTGCATCCACTTGTACACCCGGAATAAATTTTAAAATATCCGCTACTGTATGAGCATGCATTCTTTCAATTTCTTTCGAAGTAATAATAGTGATATTATCAGCCACCTGAGACATAGGTTTGGGACTTCTTGAAGGAGTTACGACCAAATCTTCTTCTTTATAAAATAATCGAAGAATTTTTAGTTCCTCTTTTGATTGGGCTAAAGCTAATTGATAAAAACTTAATGTAAATAAGGTAAAGATAAATAAAAAAAACCATATTTGTATTAATTTCTGCTTCATTAACTCCCCCCTCTTTCCCCTTCAAAAAAAATTTTTTTTATGATTCTCAGAATATTTCAGTCCCTCTTTCCATGTAAGTTCTTCTATTTAAGAGTGTTTCCTTTTACAAAATATTATGTTTTTTGATAAAGAATATTAAACCATAAGCATTCTTAATTTAAATTTCCTACTAATTTTATTATAAAGTTG
>JAUWIR010000466.1 GCA_030605265.1 Pseudomonadota bacterium
AACCAATTTTGGGAGTAACGGCGTTAGAATCAGTAGGGATTGAGGTTGACCCGCAAAATCAGCGCCTTAAACGTCTACCAGCCGTTAGATTGAAATAAAAGACAATGTCGGCATAGGCACGAACCAAGGGACCGGAAAAAAATAACTGGGAAGTGCCTCGTTATGAAATAGATAAAATGTATTTCGAAATTGGGGGTAAAAAGAAGAAAAAGAATCAAATCAAAAATCACCTTAAATCTTCATATGTTGTAAAGGACGATATACTTTATGGGGAAAATAGAGTAATCCCTCTATACTTATTTGGATTTCTTTATTAATTAATACAATAGCGCTAATCAGATAGATTCTAAGAAAAAATTAGAGGATAAGCTATTTTAAAGGAATTGCCGGCAGCCTTTTTAATGTTTTGTTGACTGGATCAACCATGATTCCGACTGATTCAAGCGCGGTTACTCCTAAAAGTGGTTCCGAATCAGGTTCACCGAATATAATACGCCCGGCAGTGATTTCTCCCATAAATTCAATCCGAACTAACCCATATGGATATTCTTTTACTGTTCCATCAGCTAGTTCATATGACATTTTGCCTTCCTTTAAAACTCCGATCTTTTCAAGCTCATTAGCCGGCGCCATAGAATCAGTAGCCCCCGTATCAACCAGGAAAATAGTTTCATAGCTTCCTTGTGGCGCTTGTAAGCCAATAATTTTTGTAGTAACTTTTGTTAATCCCATTTATTATCTCCTTTCATTTTTTAATACTAGAAGGGAAGTTTTTTTTGTTAAAAATATGATATCTCATTTTTATGTTTTTGTATACCATGGCGCAGCAAAGCCGCAGTTAACTGTTATCAGTGTGATTAACATTTTGATTATTAATACATAAAAAAAAATCTTTAAAAAAACAAAAATTTTATCATCAATACTATAATACATGTTGTATCTATTCGCAATGAAGCGCTAGTTCACTCCCTGTAAATGCCTGGTAACATTTTTCAACAAGAGAGCGGGTTTCCTTAGTTATGTTTTTGCTTTCAACCGCAGCCTCAAGCAGTGATAAGGCCTGCTCATACTTACCTGAGGAAATAAGATTTTTAGATATTTCATGAAGAAAAGGCGCGCAGTCAAAGTTCTTTTTCCGGAGTTTTTGAATAAGTTCATGTGCTTCCGATTTTTTCTTGGCCAGCAAGTAAGCAGCTGATAATGTTGCCATAGCTGAAGGAAATTCAGGGTTGTCACGCAAAACAGCCTCAAGCACATTGATGGCTTTTTTAATGCCCCCGAGATATAATTCACCATGTGAATAATTTATGGCCGCCTCTTTAAAGTAGGGGGAAAGTTCGACGGCCTTCTTTGAAGCCATAACTGATTCTTCATATTTCCCTAATTCCAGATAAGCAAATCCAAGATTAAAATATGCCGGCGGTTCATTCGGATCAAGATGAATGACCTTTTGCCAAAGTTCCACTGCCTCTTCATATTTTTTGAGTTCACTGGCCTGCACGGCAAGCTCATAAAGAGCTTTTAGGTTGTCCCCTTTTTCCATTAATTTTTCCCTGCCAAGTTGGTAGTACGCCTCGCCCTTGGCGGAAACCTTTTTCACATCAAGACCGCCATAGTGGTGTATCGGGATGCTGCATGACCCAATGGCCATGCCGGCCTTTTCCACAGTTTTCTCAACAAATTCATGCACACGGTTTTCGAACCTTATCCGCTGATCATTAATAAAAAGCCTTGCTTTCGAACTCGGGTCCCATCCAATCCCGGCCTCTTCCCGTAAATATTTCCCGTCATTTACAGACAAGCCCTGTGATCCGGTCTTATTTGTATAATTCCTGGTTACAAAAGTATACGCAGAGGGAAGATTACTTTTTTTCATTATTTCGGACAATAAGGCATGATCTGAAGAAGAAATCACTTCATCCGCATCAAGCGCCAGTATCCAGTCCCCTGAAGCTTTCGACAATGAATAGTTCCTTGCTTCTGAAAAATCACCAGACCATTTAAAATCATATACCTTCGCGCCCAAGGCCCGGGCTATGTCCTTTGTATTGTCTATCGAACCTGTATCAACCACTATCATCTCGTCAACAACCGGTTTTACACTCATCAGGCACTTGCCTATATATTGCTCCTCATTCTTTACTATCATACAGAGGGAAAGTGAGCCCTTGACTTTACCCGCCCTGTCGATCTCTTTTGGACCAATCTTTCTCCTTGCTCCATGGCCGCCGGCAAGATTCCACCTTCTATGCCGTATAGATTAATTCCTTCCTCTATCTCCTGCATGGCCAAATTATATTTTCCCTGCTGCAGCAAAATGTCTATGAGAAGATAGGATATCCTCCGGTTTACCGGATGAAGCGCTTTTGCGTCTCTGAATACACCCTCAGCCCTGGCAAATTCTTTCGTCCCGGTAATCGCTGAGTGATACCTGTTGGCTGTGTCCATGGCCGCCGGAGAAAGGATAAAACCCCTCTCAAGCAATTCCAGTCCCTTTTGGCTTTCCTCTTCAGCCCATTGTAAAATCCCGAGATTTGTATAGGGATGG
Organism: Pseudomonadota bacterium; assembly: GCA_030605265.1. Lineage (GTDB taxonomy): Bacteria > SZUA-182 > SZUA-182 > DTGQ01 > DTGQ01 > JAUWIR01. The sequence continues at coordinate 2,549 of JAUWIR010000466.1, forward strand.
CCATATCCAGGGTCAGATTTGATGGCCCTCTTAAAAAAACCCTCTGCCGTCTTTCCGTCACCTCGTTTATAGGCCAGAATGCCTTTCAGATTCAGCGCTGATGCACGGGCAGGATCAATCGAAAGCACCCGGTCAGCAGACCCTTCCGCCTCTTCGGAAAGCCCCAGGCCCTCTTGGCAGTATGCAATCAATTCAAGTGTCCTTATGTCCTCCCTGCCGGCATTAGGCATGGAATGCAGTGCATCAATGGCGTCTTTGGACCGTTTTGCCTCAATCAGCACACGGGCAAGGGCTTGATAGATCACCTTGCTGTCAGGCGCTTGCTCTATCCCCTCAATCAGTCTCTTAACAGCTTTGTCTACCTCTCCCTTCTGGTTCATTTCCCCGGCATTTTCAATAGCGCTCCTGATTATGAGCTTTTTCCCAAGGATGCTGTCAGAAGATATCCCACTCCATTTATCAGCAAAAACTCTCTTGTTACCGGGCATGGCCTTATGGTCATCAATCCTTTTGTCGATAAAAGTCCCGCTCCCGTAATGATGGATGAACACATCCCCGGCAATGAGGTTTCTGTATCCATCCAAGACCACCCTGAGAGAGAAGTCGTCAACCTCGGAGTTGACCGAGCTCAAACTTTCATCAAGCACACCAATTTTTTCCACCAGCTCACGCTTGAAAAGCATACAAAATCCGGCTACTTTCCTGGAAGATATACGGCGGTGGCGATTTATTTCTCTGAATGTACGGGCATATTCATTCAGGCGGCCAGGATCGAAATTGGCGTCTGTCACCCTCTGCAGCCCGCTGTCGATATTGTCGGTCATAGGGCTGACAATGCCGGCCGCAGAATTGCTGTGAAGACATTCAAGCATTCCCGATAGCCACAGTTCCGTTACAACCACGTCATTATTCAACAGCAGAATGTACTCACCTTCCGATGCCTTTATCCCCTGATTACAACCTCCGGCAAAGCCAAAGTCCTTAGTGTTCTCAATTAATCTGTAATTCGACTTTTCTTTGATAATCTGCCTCAACCACTTTATTGTCCCATCAGTAGATCCATTGTCCACAAATACAATTTGATGCAGCTCGGGAGTTTGCCTTCTGATGCTTTCAATGCATTCCTTGGTGTATTTGAGCTTGTTTAAGGTGAGCATCACTATAGATACAAGTCCGCTTACGAATTCCTTGTTCTCAAACAGAATTTGAGGTGTAATTTCCTGGTTCATCGCCGCCCCTTTTTTCCACTTCTACCGATATTGTGCCATCACCAGTTTGTACCATCACCGATTTGTACTATCGCCGAGTCCAATTATACTTTGTGCTTTGGGATTATTGAATGCTATTTAATTATTAATGTGTTATCCAAGTTATCCATATCAATGGTTGATCATATCTATTGCACCTTTCTTTTTCACGATTTTTTACAGCGCTAAAAAGACCTTCTTTTCAGCCTTTGCCCCTTTGCCCCTTTGTGCCTTCTTTTAACTTCATCGTCACTAAAAAGCTTTCCCTTTATTTTTAAAAAGAAATTGGCCTTTGCTTGCAACCCAAATCTTAACTTAATGACCTTAGTCAGTAACTATAATGGTCAATTACATAATATAAATAAGAAA
>JAUWIR010000349.1 GCA_030605265.1 Pseudomonadota bacterium
GGATTTTTTATTGAAATTCTTTTAGAAAGTTACGCAATGCTGAAAGCCCGCCCTTTTCAAAGACTCGCAGGATTGCGCTACCAATGACGGCAATATCCACTTTTCCCTGCAAAAAGGCAAAATCTTCTCTACGTGAAATACCTAATCCAACAGCTAAAGGTAGTTCTGTGGCCTGCCGACATCGTTTTAAAAAAGTTATTGTTTCCTCGGAAAATTGGGTTTTTCGACCGGTAACTCCTCGTCTGGCCACACAATAGAAGAAACCATTCCCAGCTTCAGCTATTTTCCGCAATCGCTCAGGAGGCGAATTTACCGTCATCAATAGAATGGGCGAAAGGCCATTGGCCTGACAACTTTTAAGGTAATCTTCCCCTTCTTCATGGGGAAGATCAGGAATAATTAACCCTTTCCCTCCAGCCTTTTTTGTCTCCTGACAAAAGATATCTATGCCGCGGCAGAATAAAATATTATAGTAGGTCATAAAGAGAAAAGGAATGGAGTATTGTGTTGAAACCTCTTTCATCAAATCAAGGCAATCTTTGACTTTCGTGCCCCCCATTAAGGAAAGTTGATTTGCTTTAAGGATGGTGGGCCCATCGGCGATTGGTTCACTAAAGGGAATTTGTAATTCTATAATATCCACACCCATCTCAACCATGATTTGGATAATTTCTTTATTTGTCTGAAAATCCGGAAAGCCACAAACGAGATGGGCCATAAAGAGAAGATCTTTCTTTATTCGTTTTTCTTTAATATATTCAGTGAGATTCATAGGTTTTTGCCTTATCTTTAATAAATTGCTTCCAATCTTCATCACCTAAAGCGTCAGCTATGGTGAAAATGTCTTTATCTCCTCGTCCTGATAGATTAATTACCAGAATAATGGCCTTACTCAACTTTGGGGCTTGCTTAAAAGCATAAGCAAAGGCATGAGCTGATTCAAGAGCAGGGATAATTCCCTCTTTTCGCATGGCCAGTTTCACTGCTTCGATTACCTCATTATCAGTTGCTGCATGAAATATCACCCGACCTGATTCCTTTAAATAAGATAAAATGGGTGATACTCCAACATAATCAAGACCGGCTGCAACCGAATGGGTTTCTTTCATTTGCCCTTCTTCATTCTGAAGAAAAAAGGTTTTATACCCTTGGGCTACTCCGATTTTACCATCCCGGGATGACAATCTGGAAGCGTGGCGTCCACTTTCAAGACCTTTCCCGCCTGCTTCCACTCCATGTAATTCAACTTGCTTGTCTTCAAGAAATTCTGAGAAAATACCCAAAGCATTGGAGCCACCTCCAACGCAAGCATAAATCTGGTCCGGAAGACGGCCCTCTTTTTCTAATACCTGATTTTTTAATTCTTTTCCAATGATTGATTGAAAATAAGTAACCATTTCAGGAAAAGGATGAGCACCACAGGCAGTCCCCAAAACATAATGGGTGGAGTCCATATTGGTGCTCCAATCACGCAACGCTTCATTTATGGCATCTTTGAGTATCCTTGTTCCGTCTTTTACAGGAACAACCGTAGCTCCCAATTGCTCCATCCAAAAAACATTTGGACGCTGACGTTCTACATCAACTTCTCCCATATAAATGGTACAATCAAAACCGAATTTAGCAGCCATAGTAGCTGTGGCCACTCCATGCTGACCAGCACCAGTCTCGGCAATGACCCTCTTTTTTCCCATTCTTTTCACCAGTAATCCCTGGCCTATCACATTATTCGCCTTATGAGCGCCAGTATGGTTTAAGTCCTCTCGTTTAATATAAATTTTTGCTCCGTCAAAGTGCTGCGTAAGATTTTCAGCAAAAGTAAGGGGCGTAGGTCGGCAAGAATAAGAAGACATAAGGGATACATACTCCTGCCAAAAAGTCGGATCGTTTTTTGCTGCGTAAAACTCTTTTTTTAGCTGGACAAGGGTTGACATAAGAATTTCAGGGATAAAAGCGCCACCAAACCGTCCATAATATCCTTCTTTATTCATAGAGATTTTCTACCTCAAAAATGATGAATTTATTTTTACAGCCTTTTTAAAAATAAAGTAATCTTAACAACTATAAAAATATTTACAAGACTTTGTCAAGAAAGATTTTATTTATTGTCAAGCCAATTAGTATTTTCATCTATTTATAATTTGACTATGTAAATGAATTAGCCTATCATCGTTTTTAGCAGTGGATTGATAATTGCCCTTTTTAATGGAGGAATTATGAAAAACAAAAAAAAGGTTTTCATTTTTCTGTTGTTTATTTTGATTTTAGTTTATCCGATTGTATCTTTTTCAACAGATAAAAAATCAGAAGTAAGGGACCAAAACATAAAGGTGGATATTGATTATGATAAAGAAGACCGGGATGTTGGTATAAAACGTATGGAGCTATTGGATAAATTACTTTCTCCAGAGCTACTTGAAAAAAAGAGGCGATTAATTCAAAGTATTGAAAGAGACTATAATGCTAAGATTTCTTTGCTGTTAAAAAGACTTACCCCTGCTATTGCCAATAATACTGTAATAACTCATATAGAGGTGAATTTTTTTGACCCTGATTTTGAATCTTCTGTTCATGCTACTCAAAAGACTTCCGTAGCTGTTATTTTAGATCGCACCGGTCGGGACAATTGGATTGCCGGCGCTGAAAAGGGGCAGGATTTCATTCAGGAGATAAAAAAAATGATTCACAATACCTTTAAGATCTCTCCGGAAAATATTTTCATAGTTATAGCACCTGATTAAAAGACAAAAAAAAATTAAGGTAACTGTGCTACATAGATCAAAGGACCTCAATTTTTACAGGCTATATAAGCAAATATAGTTTTCCCAGCATGAGCCGCAATAACTTACGAAATGCTCGATCTTGTGATTTTTTTACTAAAAAAGGAGCAAAGTCAATGACTTTGCTCCTTTTTGGAATAATTGGAATAAATTTGATTAACCGCCAATCATATTGAAAACAGGGCGGGTAATCAATGTTTCCCATGTTTTCCTCCCTTTGAGGGGCTGCTGTCGGGGGTTTGGGTATAAAAGGATGTCTTAGTGCTCTTTGTGTGACAACCCCAAAGACCATCAGTAATGGAGCAATTTGTCTTTACGTAGTTGTTCCGGTAATTTTTGGTAAAATCAGCAATTGCAGCTATATCGCCCCCGTAATTATAGGGCTGCACATCCGTGCTATAGGCAATGAGTCTGGAGGTTGATGTTCCATGAGGAACTGCCACATGACAGACTACACATGGCGCCCCGTCATACTTTTTTCCCTGAATAGTATATTTTTTTCTACGGTGAGGGCCCCGTTGGTGAACAAGGTTAAGGAAGAAATTTCCTTCTACAAGAGGATGGCAGTTGAGGCAAAAAAGTTTATTTTGACAATCATTTCTATTCATCTGCACGTCAAATAGGGTCCACAGCTCGCCATCCGGATTCTCCGGCCAATAGGTTCGAGTTCCTCCATCAGGGTCTTTGAGCATAAATCTTTGTCCTGATCCATGAGGGCCCTGAGCATCGAGAGTATCCGCAGTATCAGTGCCGTGGCAGTCGGAACAATACATGGTTTGATGCCCGGCATTTTCTTTCCATGGGGCACTTAATTGACTGGGATCAAGCCCCTTTGGTTCTTCAGCCCCGGGCTGAGCGCTGGTTTCTTTTACCACAGGGTGAGCTGAAAGGTTTGCCGGGCTGAATTCCATGGCTTGATCAGTAATATTATCGCCTGAGGGACCAATGATATCTGTTACACCATTAGGAGCCACGCCCAGGGCATAAGATGAGTGACATTTAAAACAAATTTGATATTCCTTATTGCTTCCTTCAGGATAATTGGGGTCTTTTAATTCAATAAATTGAGTGATTTGCTGTCCCGGCAGAAGACCTTCTTCTATAATCGGCTCAACACCCCATACCCCTTTTAAGACGCTGTTTTGGTCTATGAGGTTTCCATAGAGGGACCCTGTTGGTTGATGAATATTTGCACCGGCTGCGTGAGGGTTGTGGCAATCCAAGCATTCGGCATGTCTTTTCTCTGACTCTGGGCCAAGATCTTCGCCGCTTTCCTCTGATTGATGAACATCGGATATTTCTATTGGGTGTCGATAGGTTTTTTGAAAAGGGACTTGAATATCTTTTTTTACAATATTTCCCTCATGGCAACCATAGCAGTACCCCTCTTCAGTCGGCTCAGGGGAGCCGGCAGGGGCAAGGAGTGAGGACTTTTGAGAGCCGTGGGCATTATCATGACAACCTGTGGAAATCCCATCCCCCATACAGGTAACACTCACTAAATCATTCCCTCCGGTATAATGAGCGGAAGTGCTCCAAAAGGTCCCTTGTTCAATGTCAGGGACAGTAACACCATCCTGGAAAGGGATGTCATGATCGGAATCATGACAACTCAGACAGGCTCCTTCCGCAGTTATTGGGTTATTGGGATCATAAGGATGAGCTTTCCCGCCGTCTGCGTCTTTGAGCCATACTTTCCCTTGCGTGTGGGAGGTTTGATCATGGCAGGCCTTACAATCATTGTCTTTGACGATCTGGTTTTGTGTTCCATCAGTAGCATGATGGGAGGGAAGGACAAAATCGCCGTTTTCCCCGGTTACCTGGCGAATAGAATCAAAGGATTTGCTGTGACAGGCGACACAACTCACTGCTTCAGTTGGTGTTCGAACATAGGTCACCTTGTCATTGTGACACATACTACAAATACCGTTTTTGGAAGTGGTTCCGGGGCCTCCTCCCCAGAATTGAGTAACACCGCCAATACTATCCATAACATTTATGCTTTCTTCCGGCTGGGCCAAGTAATTTAAATAATATAGATTAAGAGAGGGGGTTTTCAGTTTGTCATCCGTGCTGATTAATTCTCCGTGCCTGACCATAGCCGGGGCCGGCGATCCATGGACATTGTGGCAAGCCGGACAACTTTGCGGCGCATCAGGGGAGCCGTCCCAATCGGAATCCCAATCTCTGCCGTTTCCAAAGGGAAATCTTCCCTGCAAATGACGAAGATGTTCATTGATGATGTACCCCTTAATAGGATCAATAAATTCTTTGTAAAAATTGGTTTGAAGTAACGGCTTATTAAATTCTCCTTCTGATACTGCATCACCAAGTAAATTATATTTATCATGGCACTCAAAACAGAGGGCAAAATCATTGTCCGTTTGCGGGTATTCACCCCAGTTGATCCCTTTTCTGGGGACCTCTAAAGGCGGATATAAGGTTCCATCGATGTTCACCATTTTTAACCTGTAGCCGTTCTGGTAATTATTGGGCTCTTCATAAGTATAAGGGCTGACAGTGTGGTTATAGGTCCTTTTTCGCCCGTCAATATGAAGTTTTTCTCCTTCATGGCAATGCGTGCAAGGCATTTTATGGCCTGTGGCATAGTAGCCGTATTGAATATTTTTCTTGAATTCGAATTCCTTGAGA
>JAUWIR010000518.1 GCA_030605265.1 Pseudomonadota bacterium
AATTATCAAAAAAATTCAAAAAATTATCAAAGATGTATATTTTCCAGAAAAATTGATAAATATCTTTAAATTTAGATTAACTGATTAAAATCCAACGGGATTTTTTTTCTATAGGTATTTTCCCATGAATGCCCATCCTACCAAAAGAGGATTGGCTCATGCGACATCTTTTTCGTTATTGATAACTAAATTTTTTTAAAAATTGATGAAATATGATTGATGAAATAATTAGTGTGTAAAAGTCCTCTCCTTTGTGGCCCTACCAGGATTATAAGGCAGGAGTTCATGGGCCGAATACCCCATCTTTTTTACAAAATCAGCTATTTGGGACAGGTTTTCGGAAGTATCGGTAATATCGGGAATAAGGGGTGTTCTTGGAATTATTGTTTTTGGAATTATTTTGGGTGTTGATGAAAGTATTTTATTCTTCCCCTCTTTCCCCTCTTTTCCCTTACCTTGTTGCTTACTTAGATAAGTAAAATTTTCCAATATTTTTTCATTATCCTCACCAGTATACTGCCTGTGTTTTTGAGGATCAAATATTTTCAGGTCATAGAAAATAAGGTCTATATAGGGCCAGATCTTCTCTTGAAACTCCAACCAATGAAATAAACCGCAAGTCTGCAGGGCCAGATGAATATTCTCCTTTTTCAATAGCCTCAACAGATAACTCAGATAATCCATAAAGAGGGTTGGCTCCCCGCCGGAAAAAGTTACTCCTCCTCCTGAAGTTTCATAGAAAGTCCTATCTCGCAAAAGAAGGCCAATTAGATCATCAACAGAATAGTATTGCCCAATCATTTTCAAAGCATTTGTGGGGCACTCTTTTGCGCATCTACCACATACTGTGCATCTCTCCCTGTTGATCCTATCCGTGTCTTTAAGGCTTATGGCCTCTTGTGGACAAATTTTTTTACAATCACCGCAGCCAAGGCATAAATGGGGATAAAAGGCAATTTCCGGATTGCTTTTTCTTGATTCCGGATTGTGGCACCATACACAGGAAAGAGGACATCCTTTGAAAAAAACAGTAGTTCTTATACCAGGGCCGTTATCAAGGGAGAATCGCTGAATATCAAATATCAGAGGCAGCTTTTTGGAGTTATGAATACCATTTTGGCCACAGACTTTTTGATCAGCCATTTTGGACGCACAAGCCATATTGATCACGCATTGTATATTAGCGAAAAAGTCCTATTTACTTTTCTCGCAAAGACGCAGAGGACGCCAAGAAAAAACTTGGCGATCTTTGCGTCTTGGCGAGATTCATTTCCTATAATTTTTACCATGAAGATCATGAAAGCTAAGAAGTGATAATAAAATCGGCATCCTTCATAAAGAACGAAAAGTAGTTTACACTCATAACTTTTTAATTTTTCATCTACAAGGGCATGAAGGAAAAGAAGGAATAAAAAAAATCTTCATGCTCTTCATGTCCTTCATGGTGAAATAAAAAAGTGTAAACTGAGAAATGATGGATGCCATAAAATCTTAGTGTTCTTCGTGACCTTCGTGGTTAGATAAAAATTTTCTACCGGAAAAAGCACGAAATTCAGAATTGATTACTCTCTCAGACCATATCAGCAACCATTAATTGCAGGTGCTTGGCCATATAAGCAAATTTATACAAATAATTGAGGTTCCCGTCAATGGTTACCTCTTGTCTTAAAATTGAGCCCAAAATATCAGGTTTTGGAGAAAGCAGGTAATTCATGAGGGCTTTTGAGTCTTTGAAGGTGACGGTAACATGGGTATTATCAATTATCTTCTCAGAAACCTTCAATCTGTTTTTCTTAAAAATCGCCGCCACAGTAATTTGCTTATCCCTGCTCTGAAAAAGATATCGTCCATGAAAATTCTTAATGTTTCTTCGATAATCCTTATTCAAAAGAAAAATCAGGCCCATCACTTTTAAGAGGAGTTTGAGAAACTCTTCAGCTAATTCAGATTCAAGGCAAGTGAAAAATTTCTGCCCTGCCCTTTTTGCCCGTCTATTGCGAAACAAGATAATATTGAGGAGATCCCCCAGCATCATAAACCTCCCTTTTTCTTAGATTTATGTTCTTCAGGAAAGGGAACTGCCTGGCCGCTTTTTATGTCATAAGCAGTCCTGGTAATAATTTCATCCTTCATGGCCTCATTTAAGTCTTTGAAATACGCCGAGTATCCGGAAACCCTGACCAGAAGGTCCGGATATTTATCAGGATTGCGCTTGGCTTCCATCAGGTCCTCATAGCTCATAATGTTAAACTGTGCATGAAGGCCGCCATAACGAAAATACGCCTCAACTGCCTGAGCAAGAGTTTTAATGTCCTCAGGACCGTTTAGATATGAATACTTTAAATTTAAGGCTTCTCCACCAGGTATACAGAGATTATCCAGACCGCCGACAGAGATCAGGCAGCCGGCCAGGTCACCGGCAGCTTGTGATACCGGCGTGATGCCACTGGCAAATACTTTATATGCCCTTCTGCCGTTGGGAAGCGCCCCTGACAATTTGCCCTGCCCTGCATGATTGGTCATGGTCCAATAACCGGGTTTATACTTACCGCCCCGATAGTTGGTGTGGCCCTGATAGAATAGGTAAAGCAGTTGAATCACCTTATCTGAATTTTCGGAAGCTATAGGGTCCTCTGTTCCATACTTTGGAGTTTTATTCACCAGATAAGCATGAAGCTTCTCATACCCCTTAAAATCCGCCTCAAGTGCCTGAAGGAGTTCGGCAAAGGTGCATTTTTTATCAATAAACACTGCTTTCTCAATAGCATTGAGGGAATCAACAGTGTCAGCAAAACCGATATGAGTAGCCCCTGATGAATTATACCAGGCTCCCCCAAAGATAAGGTCCTTCCCTTTATCCATGGGGCCTTCAAAAAAACCGGAAAGAAGGGGCGTCGGCATAATCTCCTGATGCACTTGCCCAAGGTATTCATTCAGCTTAATAGCCTGCCCAATCACCCAGGTAACCTGTATCTTGAAGGCCTGCCAAAATTCTGCAAAATCCTTCCACTCTGAGGGATCACCGGTTTTCGGGCCTATTTGCTCATCACCAGTCACCGGTCTTTTCCCATTATGCAAGGCCAGTTCAAGTGCTGAGACAAGATTCAGCATAATGGAACTTGAAGCATCGTAACTTCTCCCTGCCGAGGCCAACTCTACACAGCCGATTATGGCATAGTCTCTGGCGTGTTCAGGGGAATAGCCCTGATTTTCAAGCACCTTGATATCCACCACGTCATTGTGCATGGCCGGTACTGATTTGGTATTAGCAATTACTTCAGCCACCCGATCTCGATACTCCTCTGTGTTTTTCTCATAGTGATAGCGAGCATTCAAGCTTGGATCTCTCATCTTCAATAATTCAGTAACCCTCAGCATAAGATAGGTGAGATCATTAACTGCATCCTCACCACTGGCATCAACACCCCCCACAGTTACAGCCGGCACAGTCCCTACTCCGCCAAATAACTCTTCAGCCGTCTCAGGCACAAGATTAGTGTTATCATTCAATTTCAGCCAAAGACAGCCGATCAATTCCATGGCCTCCTCTATGGTTAAAATGCCCTTTTCCCTATCCTGCCGGTAATATGAGTAGAGGATTTGATCCAGCCTCCCCGGACTAATGGCCATATTGATATTCTCCGCATGTATAGCCACTTGTATTATCCAAAGGGAATTGACAGCCTCACGAAATGTCCTGGCAGGTTTGGCCGGGACC
>JAUWIR010000055.1 GCA_030605265.1 Pseudomonadota bacterium
GATAACCACTTTACTTTACAGGAAGGTTCCCCATTTGTCAAGTAATACTATTTTATTATTTTATATATTTAAGCTATATAATTTTTTGATTGAGTCATGAAATGGCCAAAGTCGAGTACTAAGTTAGTGCTTCTTTTAATTTTTTCAGCTTTGGCCCCTCTTCTTATATATGGGATCATTTCCATCTATACTTCCAGGAAAGCCTATTATCAGATTATTTCGGAAGGAAATAAACGATTAGCCGTCAAAACGTAATCATTCAGACCCCTCACCCCAACCCTCTCCCCAGCAGGGAGAGGGAGCTAAAAAGGTAATGCTTAAGGCAGGGGGACTGAACGGTTACGTCAAAACAGCCGACCAGATTCACCTTTATGTACAAAAGAATCTCGATATTATGAAAGGATTGGCCAACAATATTAATCGTATTTATCTGAACAAATGGCAAAAAGAAATCATGATCAGGAATTATGTCATTAACTTCGAAGAATTTAAAAAAATTGATATTATCGATAGCATGGGCCGGGAAGTCGCCTCCAGCAGCCTGAAAGATGAATTATTGAATCGCTCGGATAAAGAGTGCTTTAAAACAGCAATCCAAGGAGATATCTATTTCTCAGAGGTTTTTATATCTGATGATCTAACTCCTTCAATGATTATTTCCCTCCCTATCAGGGATGCCGGCGGTATTGATGGGATCATTTGCGGGGAGATTGATTTGACTGCCATGTGGGACTTAATAGACAGCACTAAAATTGGAAAAAACGGGTGCGCTTATGTACTTTCCAAATCCGGTCTACTCATTGCCCACGGAGATAATGAGCGTAAACCCGAGGTCTTTAAACAAAATTTGCATCAGAGTGACGACGGCGGCATCTATGGGTCTATTTCAAAAGGAGAATTTACTCCTCTGATCTATGAAAATGAGGTTGGTTTGCAGGTATTGAGTGTTGGTCATCCGGTACAATCACTTGATTGGGTAGTAGTTATTGAACAACCTGCTAATGAGGCATTTATGGCCGCAACCAGGATGACCTGGAATTTATCACTTTTAACCATCCTTTTTTTAGTAATTATGATCATAATTGGGACCCTTGGGGGAAAACAGGTAGCTCAACCTATCTATGAAATGATCAAAGCCACTCAAATTATTTCCTCCGGTGACCTTACCAAGAGAGTAAAGATCTCAACTAAAGATGAATTTAACAGATTAGCCGAGTCCTTTAATTCAATGACCGAACGATTGAGCAGACTCCAGGAGGAAATCCGTCTCAATGAGCGATTTTCAATTTCCGCCAAAGTAGCAGCAGGTTTAATTCACGATCTGAAACATCCGATAAAAAAAATTGAATTAAAGTTTGTCATTCTCGCCGAAGGCGCGCGTATTTTAGCAGATAAATTTTCTTTTGAAAGGATCATCAAAAACCTCATGACTAACGCCATAGAGGCTATGCCAAAGGGAGGTCTTTTATTGATCACCCTTGGACAAGAAAAATCTGATTGTGGACTTAATTCAGTCAAAATTACCATTACCGATACAGGCGTGGGTATTGCCAAAGAGAGAATCGGTACTATTTTTACTGATTATCTCAGCACCAAAAAAAAAGGGGTTGGGCCTTGGATTGGCTATTACCAAAAAAAGCGTTGGAGAATTAAAGGGGAATATAACAGTAGAAAGTGAATTGGGAAAAGGCACAACCTTTCTTTTGACTTTTCCTTCATGCATTATTGAGAATTGCTGATATTTCTAAATTTCTTTTTTAGGAAAAATTTCAACCTGTGCAATTAGATTTTCACTAATGTAAAAAAATATTTGACAGGATAACAGGATAAACATGATTTAAATCCTATGAGAAATGTATGCTTATATAATTGTGTAAATGCGGCCTTAATGCGGAATCACAAAAACCCATTACAATCTACTATGAAAATGAGAGTGTAGGTAAGACAGGATTAAAAATTATCTTGTCAATCCTGTTATCCTGTCTAAAAATTGTTAATTGCAAAGGTTGAAAAATTGGTGGGCATTCATCAGTTTTCTCATTTCTTGAAACTCAATGATTAGACCAAAACTCTTCACCCAAAGAAAATAATAAAAAATATCGATAAAAGGATCAGGGGTAAAATTAGAGTAATAATAGTATGAAAGTGTATCTAAAGCTGAGGATAAAATGAGACATAAATTCATCTCAATACTTGAGAATGTGGACAATCTTCCAACCTTACCCCTGGTAGTGGGAAAATATTGTTTTATCCATGAGTGTATTTAAAGCCTTCCCCGGATCAATAAAACCGGCTTTTAAAAGAGAAGAATTCTGGAAACATTCAATTTGCGTTGGCATTATCGCCTCAGCAATTTATGACTGTTATGAAAAAACACGAGGACCCTCCATAACCAAAGATAAAATACATTTAGCCGGGCTTTTGCATGATCTTGGAAAAATTATACTGGAGAATTATTTACCGGAGGATTTTCATTCAGCAATAAAGATGGCCAAAAGGGAAAATATTTCTCTTTATGAAGCTGAATGGGCAAGTTACGAATTGGCCCATGATGAGATTGGCTGTTGGCTTGCTGATAAATGGAGATTGCCTTGGGATCTTACAGCAGTGATGCGATTTCATCATAATGTCTTAAATGCACCCGAAGAACATCAATCTTTAGTGAATATAATTCATTTGGCAGATTACCTTTGCCTAATTCAACAATTAGGTGACAGTGGAAACCCAAAACCCGTTTATGTACCTGAAATTCAAGAAGGGTTAGGATTGGATTTGACTAATCTTACGCCTATTATGGAACGGGTAAAAGAGGAAATTAAAAAATCAGCTATGCTCTTTTGTCTTTTAGATTAAAAGCTTCTGACTTGACTTATTGAGCAGTCATTTACTGAGATGGTAAAACAAAAAAGGCGAATTGTTCAATTTTATTTCTTTGCGCCTATTATTCGCTAAAGTCCAATTATCATTATATTTCAAGTTGAAATTTTATTCATATTATATTAAACTATTTTCGGAATAAATAGATATACTAATTTAAAACTTGATCTAAATTTATGATCTATGTTTTAAATTTTATTTTTTAATTGCCAGGCATCTTTCATATATACTGAAAAGTAGTTCACACTTTTTTTATTTTTTACAATAGTTCACCACGGAGACACAGAGACACAGAGGCACTGAGAAATTATTTTAGAAGAAAAACTTACAAAGCAGATAATTGGGGCAGCGATAGAAGTTTATCGGCATTTAGGCCCTGGTCTATTAATTTGAGTCATCCGGGATGAAGTAAGGCCTTATTATAAATTTTAATGTGCCTGTTTTAAAAGAGGGAATCAAGAGGCTTGTCTTTTGATTTTTCTCTGTGTCTCTGTGCCTCAGTGGTGAGCTTAACTATATTTAAGAATGAGAAATAACCAAAAAGAAAGCCTGGAATGTTTTTTGCTTATTATTTTGATGCTAAATATTTATTAATTTCTGTTTTTGTAGAGTTTATTAAATATTTGTAAGAAATTTCCAAGCATAATACAATCATAAAAATAAGGGACTTATTTTTATGAGGTTAGGAAAGGCGAATCATGAATAGATTTTATACTAATAAACCTATGGGCATTTTTAAGAGTTTTTTATTTTGGTTCTGTATTTTTTTGTTTTGTGCGGTTAATACCCTTCCCGCTTTTGGAAATCAATACTCAAATGAAGGGTTTTTTGATATTGTCATAGATGCAAATATTACTCTTTCTTCTCCAAGTGTAAAAAACTTTACTCTTACCGTCACTAATCGCCATCAATTAAATCCTGATAATATACGTTTTACTATTGAACCTCTCTGCACTCCAGGGCTTGAAATATCTCCGGAAGCACAAGAACTGGAAATTCCCTTGAATGCCTCTCGGGGTTTTCAATGGGAGTGCCAAGTATATTGTATGGATTACGATCTAATCAGTAATGCCGAGCACTCTATTATCTGGCATATTACCATGTCTCGTATTGATGATTCCGGTCAAGAGCCAAAAACAAGTAGTATTAATAGCTGGATATCCCCCCCAACCAAAGTTACTATACTCCCTAATGCAATTTGTCAAAAATGTGCAGGGAATGAAACCGTTTCTTCAGGTCCTGAGTGTGCCGGTTCCGATAGCGATTGTGGGGTGCATGTACCTGATATAGGGCATATTCAGCCACCTTCAAAGATAACTTTACCCCTTTTAGGCCCTGGCAACCAATTTTCCCCGGATCTATTTTTAAATAAAAATAAATTCCCAATAGAATATCATGTACCCTACGTTTCTTTGGTAACCATATCCATTTTTGACTCCTCAGGAGATAAAATTAAAGACCTGGTGAACTTTGAGTCAAAAGAAGCGGGAAAACATTTTGCTTACTGGGATGGCAATTCGGAAGGTTTAGTTTCTGAGGGAACATATCACTATACGATTAATGGAGTAAATTCTCTCAATACTCTCCAGCTATGGGATAAAACAGGCGAGGTCCTTATTGACACGCAGGTTCCTGAGGCGAAAATCAGCCTTATAAAAGCTGAGACGCCTTCTTACCAACAATATACAATTATGGGAACAGCCCTTGATACCCATTTTAATTCCTATTTTCTTGAGTGTTTTGATAGTAATGATACCTATACACCGATAAAATTTAACTCCTCACCTGTACACAATGATGTTTTAGGGGTCCTTGAGGCAACTGATTTAGACGAGGGGCCCTATACCATCCGTTTAACAGTGATGGATAGAGCGGGTAATCATTCAGTTGAAGAAAAGCCTTTGTTAATTCAAAGGACAAATAATGTTTTAAAGGTCCATATTAATTCCATTACTCAGCAAAATGAATTGGATTTTGAGGTGGAAGGATATGAGCAATTAGCAGATGAGGCTGATATATGGATTGATGATGAATTACCGGAAGGCCAAGACCCGAATACCTGGCAGTGGGAAAGTAATTTAAAATATTCCGGTCAAAAGTCTCATACTCATTCAATTGAGAGTTTATTTCTTGATGCCGATAAACCCTTTTCGGATGATGATTTAACTATTAAGCATTCTATTCTTGATGCCAATAAAACCTTATCATTGGCCGGCAATGATAATATTATCCAGTATCTTTATATCGACCCCAACTTCCATCCTGACCCCAATAAACCCAAGGGGATACTGTTACAATTTTCTACGGACAGTGAAGACGGCAACCATGGGGCTTATTGGGGGGAGTATGTTTTCCAGGGAGGGGTCCCGGGAACTACCTCACTTTTTCATATGGGGGGCTTTCCCGAGGAAGGAAAATGGGTACGCCTTAAGATCTCAGCTTCACAAGTGGGCTTAGAGGGAGAAGCAATAAGTGGGATGACTTTTGCCACCTATAATAGTAACGTCTACTGGGATAAAACCACAAAAAGTTCCGACCTCTATGAAACACAAGATGCCTCCTGGATGGCGACGCCCCATTAACCAATTGTTACAAATAATACTACTATCGACTATTCTCTATCACAGAATGTTTCCCTTAGGTTATCCATTTATGGTCAGGACCCCAATATTCTTGTAAATACTCTTATTGATGGGCAAATAGAGGCCGGCCGGCATATAATTGATTGGGACGGCAAAAATACAAATGGAAAGCAACTGCCAAAAGGAAAGTATTATTTTCAATTCACCACTTCCAATAGTCCTTTTGAAAGTAATGCTTATGCTCTCATTTCTGATGATGGTTCCTCCATAATGATAAATCCAAATTCCGTTGTTTACAGCCCTTCGGGAAATATGTACAAAATAGATGGAAATTCCATTTATGTTTATAATCAAGCCGGCCTTTATCTCAATGAATTTCCTTACCCTGAGGCGAATTCGTGGGAAGATCCGACAATCTCTTTTAATAACCCAAAAGCACTCTCTTTCAATGAACAAGGGGATATGATAGTTATGAACCAGGATGACAGCAAAGTAAAGCTTGCCGTCGGCAGGGGAATAATAGAAATATGTCCCATAATAGCAGATATTTATTCACCGCAGGAAAATGCTCTTGTTTGCGGTAAAATCCCCATAACCGGAAGCGCCGGGGGGGTGGGCGGATTTAAAAACTATCTCTTGGAATATGCATCTGAGAATGCTCCTAATACTTGGGAAACAATTATCACTTCCTCTTCTGAAAGCATAGTTTCCCCATCAATCTGTGAAAGCCGAATTCCGGGCAATCTGGCCAATTGGGATGTTACGAATCTTGACATGGGGATTTATACTCTTCGATTAAGAGTGTACGATAATGAAGGAAAGGTTAAAGAGGATGCCATAAAAGTACATGTGGCCGAAGAAATAGATGGGCAGGGTGCTATTTCCAGCAAAGACGGGGTAATGACCCTGACAATTCCTGAAGGCGCTGTTTCAGATAATTATGATCTTTTTTCCATTACTACCATTACTCCTGATGATATGCCGTCTATGAGTTCAGAGGGTATGATAGGAAAAATTTATCGCCTGCTGCCTTCCGGATATCAGTTTTTAAGACCTTGCACTTTAACCTACGATTATTCAGGCGATCCTAATGATGTGGGTATGTATCAATGGAATCCCCTCAGCCAATGTTGGTACTCGCTTGATTCAGAGTATTTGTCGGAAGAGGGGCCCTTTTCTCTTTCTCTTTCTCATCTTGATGACTATGGGGCCTATTATTGTTTAGTATCTCAGGTATTAACAAAGCCCGTTCTTTTTCCGCCAATGTCGCCGACTCCTCTGCAAAAAATCACTGTTAATGGAAAAGCTTCTCCCGGGGTAAGTGTAGAAATTTATGTCAATGATCAGTTCCGGGAAGAGGTTAGGGCGAATCAACAAAGTGGAAATTTTACCCTTCAGGGGATTTTTCTCAATGAAGGGGATAACTCAATATTTGCCAAAGTAATTGACTATACCGGAAATGAGGGGCCTTCTTCCGATCCTGTTATAGTTCGGGTGGAATTCAATTGGCCGTCAGAGGTATACACTATAGGCTTTAAAAATGAAGATTTTACTGAAGATTTTTCAGGAGAAATCTCTCCCGGGGATACCCTCTATATTGAATTGAAAGGCTCGGATGGTGACCCATTATCTATAAATGCTGCTGAGATAATCATTAAAAGCAGTATTACTGATTCAACCGGTTTTGCCATCATTTTATTGGAGACTGGTGAAAATACGGGTATTTACCGAGGAACAGTTAAGGTCGGAGAAACTAGTGAGCCTGAATCCGGCATTATTGGGGCTGCGGCACAGAATGAAAAAATTATAATTTCGCTCCCTGATAATTCAATTTTCTCCGAGATAACGGTAACAGACTCTCTTCGTCCCCCTGCTCCTACGATCACCTCCTCTACACATCCATCATTGTTCCAGGATACTTTTGAGGTTGATCTTGATTACCGGGATAATGAAGACAATTTTTATGGTGCTGTGATTGAAAGAACAACAGAAAAAACCTCCACAGGACAATATTCTCTCAAGATAACCAATAAGGAAGAAGGAGGCGATTTTACAGCCTTTCTCAAGGCGGGAGATTTTGATGCTCGGGAGTATCCTCTTATATCTTTTGATTATTTACTGCAAAATCCCAATATCTCTGTAAACCTTATTGCTTCTGTAAATAATAGTTGGAAGGAGATTGTTTTTACCGGCAAGTCCAATAATGTAGACAACTTTCAAGAGTATCGGTCCATTGGCCGAATTGAAGGAGTTGTGGCTGATAATAATTGGCATAGGGCTTCCTTTAATCTTTATCCCATGCTGCGCAATGACGACCCGGACCAGGCGGAGTATATAGTAGAAGAATTCTTTTTTGCCGATTATATAGTATCTCAATCCTTGGAAATTGAAATGGGCAACCAAAATTCAAAAGGAGCAACCTATTACCTTGATAATTTCATCATTAATAGAGCAGATTATGAGGGCCAAGCAGATAACCGGAAAAATAATAGGCCATATTTTTCCTGGTCTGTGAATGATCAAACAGTAAATACCTTTTGTTATAAATTGGATAATTCCCCCGGGACGGATCCTGATATTATTGACGATGCAAAAAAACCGGAATCCCCGACTGAATTTGAAGAAATTGAGGATGGAATATGGTATTTTCATCTAAAAGCAAAAGATGCCGCCGGGAATTGGGGCCCCCCTAATCATTATCAACTCATTGTTGATACAATCGGCCCGGTTGCCGGTTCTCCGCAACCATCCGATGGGACCGCTTCAGGAAATTTGGAAATAAAACTTACCCTCCTTGATGCTAATGGAAGCGGAGTGAATCCGGATACGATTGAGTTAAAGGTAAATGATACAATTTATGATTTTTCCTCCAAAGCTTTCACTTATGATCAATATTCAGGCCGCTTGATTTTTTCCTTAGATAAAGTATCTATTATTCCAAATCAGGGAGATACCATTCAAGTAAATCTCCTTGAAGCAAAAGATTATGCAGGCAATTCTCTTCAAAGCAGTTTATCGTGGAGTTGGACAGCGAATTATACTGAAATACCGGGTGGATATCTTGCCCTCCTTACGACTGATGGCGGCTACACCCCCACCTGGTCCCATGATGGAACAAAAATCGCCTTCATGTCGAAAAGAAGCCTCTGGCAAGATATCTGGGTAATTGAAGCCAATGATTATTTAGAGCAAAGCAAAACTGCCTGTCGGTTAACTGATAATGAGGCCAATAACCATCATCCTGCCTGGTCTCCAACGGATAATCGCCTGGCTTTTGTTTCCGACCGCGAGGGCGGTGAGCATGGCTATGAGCATATTTATGTTATCGATTCAAATTGCCCGGGAGTATCAAATCCATTGCAGATAACTTCCGGTGAAACTTATGATTCACATCCAACCTGGTCCCCGGATGGTATATGGATCGCTTTTGCCGGAAATGGTGAATTATGGAAAATAAAGGCTGACGGCAGTGAACCAAACCCTCAACAGATCACTTTTGACTCTATTGCACAATGTCTTGACCCTGTGTGGTCCCCTGATCCTAATAATTCTATAATCGCCTTCACCAAATCCTTTTCTACACAAATGATCACCTTACTGGATTTGGAAAGTAAAGAGCAAAAGGTATTGACTTTTGGCGGGTATGATTTTTGCCCGACCTGGGCGCAGGAAAATAAAATTCTCTATGTAAGCAACAGAAATCAATCATCTCCTACACTTTATGCAATAAACTCTGACGGCAGAGAAGAAAGTGAATTTATCGTAAATGGGGCCCATTATGATGATTACGCACCTTGGGACTCTGAACCCGACCTATCTAAAAATAATCAGCTCGCCTTTCAATCAACCCGAAACGCTATGTGTAATATTTGGGTGGTCATACCGGATATTGATAATACTCCTTCACCAACCTTCTTTTCACCTTCATATGAAGGGAACGAAGCGGAGAACAAGGTTTCTTTTCCTTTTATAAAAGGCATGGGTAATATCACCCTTAAGATAATTGACAATAACGATGCTCCTGTTGCTCAATTGTTAGATCGTGAAGTAATAAAAGAATCAGTGACCTGGAATGGACGGTATTATTCTGACGGGAATAATGTTCCGGATGGGGATTATACTTATGCCCTTCATGCAGATTATGCAGGCAACATTTCCATTAAAGAAGAAGGGACCATTACAGTAGATACCACCCCTCCCTCTGTTATTACATGGGATTTATTTAAAAATGAATTAGTAGTAGGGGAGCAACCAGTTACGATAACTGTCATGGATGAATCACCTATTGATAAAACTTACACTAAACTTGAATACGGGATTTCAGCATCAGAAAATGATGAACCTGATAATTGGAGTATTTGCTATATCGATTCCAATTATATAAATGATAATGGAGGATGGCTTATCTCGGGTATTGTCCCTGTCCCTAATCCTGATTGGGAAATTTATGACAAACAATATCTTTACCTGAGAGTCTCTCTAAAGGATATATGCGGCAATATAAAAAATGATGAAAACGGTGAATATTATAAAGAAAAAAGATATATCATTGGAAAAAATGAAGCTCCCATTGCCAGGGCCAAAGTTTTTTTACAAGATCCTAACTCTAATGACAAAATCAGCTTTGACCCCAATCAATGGATAAGAAGTGTTGACACCATCCTTTTATATGGTGAGGACTCCTCAGTTTTTGATCCTAATCATTGCAGCCTTTCCTATGAGTGGAAACAGATAGAGGGGAAAACAGTAGTATTGCATAATGCCAATACTCCCTTGGCCTCGTTTTCTGTCAACGATGTTAAGGGAGAAACTTTAGAGTTTCAATTAACAGTAGAGGATTCTTGCGGATGTATAAATACGGAATGTAAAAATCCTATTTTAATAACAATACACTTAAAGAAAGTAAATACTCTTCCTACTGTTGATGCCGGGCCAAATTGGTACCGGAAAGAGGGATTGCATGTTGTCCTGGATGGGTCAGACACTATTGATATAGATACTGAAAGCGATCCAAATAATAGAATTGTCTCATATTTATGGACTTGGTCAAATTGTGAGTCCATGATTATACCCTCAACAGATATTCACAGTCCTGTATTCGAATTTGACGTCATCGATGAATTACCTGAAGATTGTAGTATGGCATTTACTTTGACGGCAACTGATTCTCTCGGTGAAAAGGGTGAAGATACTTGTAACGTTACCCTTCAAGCAGAAGATGATCCGCCTGAAGCTGAAGCGTGTATAAAGCTTGACCTACAAGACAGTAACTGTACAAAATTTCTGGAATTTCAGGAGGGAGATGTCTCCACTGTGTATTTGGATGCTTCCTGCTCCTCTGATCCTGATCCTTATAGTGCGCTTAGTTATCAATGGAAACAAGATCCAAATGATGGAATAAACAACGTAATTTTGAAAGATACCAATAATATCGCTGTGGTTACGTTTAACCCTCCTCCTGTTGGGGTAACTAATGAAGATTTCCATTTTTGGTTAACAGTAACAGATGCAAATGATAACAAAGATTGGTCTGATGAAGATAAAATTAAAGACGATGTTTTAGTTCGCGTTACATTTTTCTATGAACCACCTGTTGCTGATGCAGGGCCTGATCAAACCGTTCAGGAAAGTGATCCTACTATTTAT
Source organism: Pseudomonadota bacterium (assembly GCA_030605265.1). Classification (GTDB taxonomy): domain Bacteria; phylum SZUA-182; class SZUA-182; order DTGQ01; family DTGQ01; genus JAUWIR01. The sequence continues at coordinate 11,106 of JAUWIR010000055.1, forward strand.
TTAAATGGATTAAATTCTTCTTTTGACGATAGAATTGATTGCTATTACCATTGGTCTCAAATAGATGGGCCGGAAGTTCAATTAAATGATGCAAATATTGCCGACCCTTCTTTTACCAATCCGGCTGACCGGAGTGGAGATCCCCATTTAGTCTTCAAATTAAAAGTACGCGACAGCTCCGGAATAGAGTTGACTCCTGAAGAGAAGGAAAAAACTGAAGATTCTGTTAAAATATACATAAATTTTGATCTCTCTGAATGTCCGGTTGCCGTGATTAGTACTGATCCTGATTCTGAAAGAAAGGAAAGAGAGCAGGTCGATTTAATAGCAAGCACCTCTAACGATCCTGATACTGACCAAGGTGACAAAATCTCCTATCTTTGGGAGCAAAAAGAAGGACCAACCGTTGATTTAACAAATGCCGATAGTTCATCCGCTTATTTCATTGCCCCTGAATTGGATGCTAATTCAGATTCTTTAGCGCTTGTTTTTAAAATAACAGTGAAAGATTTACTGGGTTGTGAAGATACAGGTGAAGTAACGATAACTATAACGGAAAATCCCCGCATGCCCAAAGCTGATGCAGGGGAGGATCAATATGTACAGGAAAGCCGGACAGTGTATCTTAATGGTGAGAAAACCTCCGATCCTGATGATGATTTAGATGAGGGTTCTTATGAGTGGAAACAATTAAAGGGTATTAATGTTACCTTATCGGATAGTTCTTCAGTGCAGCCCACTTTTGTTGCTCCTGCTGTTGAGAAAGAGGAAATTTTGCTTTTTAGACTAACTGTAAAAGATAAGACCGGCTCGAAAAATTCAGATGAAGTTAAAATTATAGTTGAAGACAATGGAATTCCCCCCATCCCAGAGCTCCCAAGGATAAGGACATTTCTTACTTATAATGATAAGGAAGTGGGGATAGATCCGGGCCGTGGTAATGATTTAGTAAAATTAGATATATGGGGCCCCGGCAAGGTATCCGAGAAAAATAATAGACCTAAGGATTTGATATATGGGTTATTTAATTTTGAGGCAAAGATCGCATCAAATGGGGGAACTGCTCATGTAACTATTTATTTACCTGAGCCTGCACCTCCGGGATATACCTGGTTTAAATATAGTGAAACCGATGGGTGGTTTGATTACAGTGATTATGCCTCTTTTAATCTGGAAAGAAATGAAGTTACCCTAACCTTGGTTGATGGGGATAGAAAAAGGGGAGATGACGATGGAATAGCCAACCGGATAATCAAGGACCCATCAGGATTAGGTCTGTCTTCTTCTATCGAAGATCCGAATTTTTCAACTCATGATTCTTCTTCAGGATTCGACTCTGATTCCTCTTGCTTTATTTTTTCATGCCAATCATTTTTAGACAGGATAACAGGATTGACATGGTAATTAAGGTCCATTATCAGTAAGGTACTATCATTTATTCTTTGCGATCTTTGCGGCTTGGCGAGATTAATTTTCTTGTAAGTGTGTCGCACCTTAGACGGATAGCCCTTATCAGCTTAATAACTGTTTTCTTAAGGATTCATCGTTGATAGGGATAGGCCAGCGCATGAGCATATCCTGCAGTTACAGCCTCAAAATAATCTCCTGCGGGCACATCAATTTGATCAAAATTATTAAAGCCCCAGCCGATAATTGTGCCGTCAGAATGAAGGGCCAGGCTATAATATCCTCCAGCCGAAACAGCTGCAAAATTATTTCCTTCAGGTACATTGATTTGGCCATTTTCATTGTATCCCCAGCCGACAATAGACCCGTCGGCACGAAGCGCCAGGCTGTGAAACATTCCGGCAGAAACAGCAATGAAATCA
>JAUWIR010000621.1 GCA_030605265.1 Pseudomonadota bacterium
ATTTTTTTTGGCTACCCTATGGCGATGAGAATAAAAATGCTTTAAGAAAAGTTTCTTTGACTCCTGCGAAAATTTTTTAGAGCCACGGAAAATCTGAGTAGTTTTTAAAGTTCGATTTGTCTGTATTTAGTTCGTAATGGCCTGTCCATAATCCTTTCATTTTAGGCTAATTTCTCCAAAATTATTTGTCCGATGTCAAGGACCGACCCCTTTGATGCACACAAAATTATTTGTCCAATGTCAAGGCTCGACCGCTTTGATGCACACTAGCTCAACACCATAGAGTTCCGACAAGGTTACTTGATTGGACTAGACAACCATATGTAGCAGCATATCTTGCGGCAAGTTCATCCTTGGCTAATTCGTTGAATTGGATTGAAGGTGAACGTATTGCAATCTGTATCCAAAATATAGAATTAATTAACTTGTATCCAAATGGTAAAAGTTGTAAATGTACCAGGCTCCGTCACCCCTCATTTATCTGATCAGTCTGGCTTATTTACTGTGCATCCACATATTGGGGAGAGGGGTGGTCGCCCATTTGAGATTCTTGGTTTAGAAAGAGAGTTTGGAATTCTCCCAAATACTCCGTTTAATGAAACTAACTATACCAGTAAGAGAAAGCCTTAGACTTCATGCGCTGTGTTCTAAAGCAGGCTTCACAGGGGCTACTATATATCCCGGCGCGGACTGTGCTGGTAAAGCTGTTATTTTAATAGCGTTAATGCTTGTCCATAAAAAAGCAATATAACAAGTAGCTTCTCACCGGAATAATTACTCGCTTCGCTCTAATTTTCCGGTGAGCTAAGCGCATTAGCCGGGTGAACAAATAGCATAATATGTAAACGCTGACTTAATCTTATAAAATTTGGCCTCTTATTCTTTCAGTATTTCTTAAAATAAGGTATCATCTATATTATGAAAATGAAACTATATTTAGATACATCTATCCCAAGTGCATACTTTGATTATTCAAAACCTGTGAGGCAACTCATTACTCAAAAATGGTTTGAAAATGATGCATCATTATATGAATTATATATCTCAGTTATTACTATTGAAGAAATAGAACTATTAAAAAATATTAATAAAAAGAATAAAATAAAGGACTTGATATTAAATTACAATGTAAAGGTGTTAAAAATTTCCTCCGAGGCAATAGAATTAGCAAATAAATATATCAATGCCGGCGCTGTTCCGAAATCAGAACCTGAAGATGCGTATCATATCGCAATAGCGACAGTAAATAATATTGAGACATTAGCTTCATGGAATTTTAAACACATAGTAAGCATAAATCCCATAAGAAAAATCCATGAAGTGAATAGAAAATTCAATTATCCATTAATTGAAATCGGGTCATTAGAACTATTTGGAGGCTCTAGATATGGAAACCTATAAAAATGACTATACTAAAGAAGAAGATGAAACTCTATGGGAATTACATGAAATAAGGAATGAATTGTATAAAAAATTAAAATCTAAACCAGTGGCACAGATAAATGAAGATGCAATGAGAAAATTTCAGATATGGAAAAAGGAAAAAAGTAATTCTCCTCAAGATTCTTCAGCACTCTCCAATAATGAAATCAAAGATCGGCTAATCGGGTAAGTGGAGGCTTTTCTCCCACGCTCCCCACAGCGCCACCTGCGTAGAGCGAATTGGGGTCTGCCCTTGACATTGGACAAAATGGCTTCAATTTTTTTTATTAATTTACCATAATCAGACTTGGCTCGAATGATTTACTTCCTCTCATTCCCTCTTGACGTGATGTGATAAAAGGCCTCTTCATATTTAATTCGCAATGGGCTGGCCATAATCCTTCTTCATTATAGGCTAATTTCACAAAATTATTTGTCCAATGTCAAGGCCCGACCCCTTTTATTAATTTGTGTAATCATTATGCGATATTCGCTTTTAAATGATGAGGGTATAAAATGGAAAAAAAAGAATTTGAAAATCAATACAAATCATTAGGAAATGTTAGTCGGGAAATACTGCAAATTATAGCTCTTATATATGAACCTAAAATGATCACAGAGCTTTTGAAATGTATTGAAAGATTAGGATTTTTGAAGGGGCTTAAACATAAAGACAGATTTGCGATTATTAGAAAGTTAGAATATCGTTTCATCGATATTGCCGAAAACAAACTTTTTATTAATAGAAATATTATTGATTTTCTTATTAAGGATTATTGTTTAAAAAATCCTAACTTTAATTTCTACAGATCTCAAATTATCGACATGTATCCTGCTGAAGAAAAAAGTCCTCACTTTTGGGGTAATGATTATTATAAGGGATATTATATAGAACGAATTATTCGGGACTTTCGAATAGCCTTTTTTTTAGATGATAAAAAAAGTTTAGAGCAAGTTTTTAACGTGTATGACAAAGCCGTTGGTAGTAGAAAAGATCGGTATCATGAGCTATACCTTACTTTATTTAACTCTAACTTTTCAGTTGAGCTTATGCATCAAATTCCGGATGAATATCAATTTAACATCCTTGAAAATTTTTATTTTAAAGATACCGCTATACAAGTTATTTCCTATATAGAAGAAAATGCAAAAAATATTCAACATACTCCAACAAAAAATAAGCTGTTGGAAATGTTGGCAAGCAATTACTTAATTTTTGGTAAGCTGAAAAAACTGGCCCAACTTATAAATAATAAAGATATTGCACCCAAATTTTACGCCCCTTCAATTGAATTTTTACAAGGAAATATAGCTAAAGCAAAAGAACTTTTTATTTCTGAAATTAATAAAATA
>JAUWIR010000010.1 GCA_030605265.1 Pseudomonadota bacterium
CTAATCAGAGAAAAATCTGCTTCTAAACTAACAAATTACGATAGCAGTTGACAAATAAAGGTATATCAGTAACACATTTATAGAATTTTTTTCACATCCAAGGGAATGGTGTTTCCAATATCGCAAAGATCCTCTGATGTTTACCCCATAATTGAAATAGGATACGTAATTTCTTTCTCTCAAAAACCCTCGAAACTTGTGATAGCTAAATAATTACGCGCGTTTCAACCCCTTTGTCATCGTCACTTTTAGAAATTATCACATTACCTTTTCCTGATTCTACTTTTGCCCATTTGTAAATTCGTATAGCTTCTCTCATTATTTCACTGACAGTTAGACCACTTTTAGTACTCAGCTCTTTTAATGCCTCATAACTATCTTTGGGGATAGTGAAATTGAGTCTCTTTTTTTGCATAGTTCCCTCCAATTTAACTGCGGTTTTAAGGATGTTGAAATGATAATATCATGAATATATAATTATTGTATCAAAAAATTTTAATGGTGAAATTATTGAGAAATTATTTATATGTTTTTTTAACAGTAATATTGTAACATATTACATTCTGTTTTTGTAGTCTTTAGTTGTATTAATGAGTTTTTTTTTCAAATTAATGACATAACAAGGTGTCATAGCCTCTTAATTTTCGTTGGGGCTAGTCTGGGGCTAGTCATTGGGGCTAGCTTTCTTTCCATTTATCTTTACAACTTTTGCTTTTCTTCTTAATACGACTTTTAGGCCTTTGGCATTGAGATGAACGTATCGTCTGGTTGTTTTTGAGTTTGTATGCCCCAAAAGAGACTGAATAAGGTTAAGATCTTCACCCCGATTACCTGCCTGACTTGCAACAGAATGTCTCGTTCCTTCATAAAGGCTTATATGAGGGAGCCCTGTTCTTTTTACTGCACGGTCCCAAATTTTAGCTATTGTAGACCTATTTGTGTATACCTTTGTCTTAAATTTAAATACAAACCCACTTAAATTTCGCATCCCTTTCAGCATATCGTATACATCATCATCTAAGGGAATTACCCGCTGATTTTTGGTTTTAGTTTTTTCCCGATAAATATTATCTGAGAATGTCCGCCGAATAGTAATAGCGCCATTCTCCAGGTCAATGTCTTCCCAATGGAGAGCACGCGCTTCTGAGGGCCGCACTCCTTGCCTTAACATAAAAAAGAAAATCGGTTTATGAATATCCGGTATTTGCTTATATATAACATCTTGTGTTTCTTCATCCAGCCATTTAGTAATAGGTTCCGTTGTTTCTATTTGAGGAAATTCTGGCACTTCTTTTATATTCCTTCTTCTTTTTGCATCGTTGAAAAGTTTATGCAAAATATTCATTATAATTTTCTGGGAACTTGATGATAATTTTTGAGGGAGATCTAGATAAAAATCTTCAATATCACCGGCCCTGATATCCCGGATATCCATAGATTTAAAAAAGGGAATATAATATTTCTCAACTAACCTTTTTCTTTCTTTTGCAGTAGTGGGGGCTATTTGTTCTCGATCTACCAATTCTTGATACTTCTTTGCCCAACCCCGCGCATAGCTGCCGAATTGAAGAGCAACATATTTTTTTGCAACATAGTCCCCGGGATCAAGTTTGTGTTTATCTATTTTTTGCCGTATCTCAATTAATACCCTGTGGGCAAGCTCATAATTATTAAGGATTCTCCCATCATTATCACTGTAGATTTTCCGTTGCTTGCCGTTCCAAAAAAGATCTATGTAATATTTTTCCGGAACTATTATTTCCCCTTTTTTCAGACATTCAGGGCATGCCATTACTTTTTGGTAGTCGATAAATTTCCCCTGACATTTTGGGCACTTCTCTTTAGTGCGTATTTTCCCCTTCATTGATAAACCCTCCTATTGTTGGCTGCGCGCATAAGCAGGAATATGCCCCAACAAAAGGAGGGAATCAAGATTATCAAGGGCAATCCCTTGCTCTCGGAGTGCCTGAAATCTCTTATATTCCAAGAACTCCAAGTGTGCAAGGTCGATTTTATTTTCTGTAGCAGGGGGTATAGTTTCCATAAAAAGTATTATTTTTAATTTAAACGATCATAAACCTGGTTACACCGGGATCTATATGAATTAGCCAATATGCCTACTTTTGAATCCACATAATCAAAAACCTTGGCATCGGTTTTGCCCTCAGCCGTCCTTAAAATTCTCCCGACATATTGCTTAACTCTGCCTTTCCATCGAATAGGGGTAGTAATGAATAGCCTGCTCATTTTGGGGATATCCAACCCTTCCCCGGCCAAGGCACCGGTAGCAAAAATAACTTTCAATGAGCCGTCATTTAATTGTTCAATAATGGATTCTCTTTCTTTTTGGGGGATACTGCCGGTCAATATGGCACAATTAATACCTTGTTTTTTGAGAAGCGAAGCCAAGACGCCGCAATGGTTTTTTCTGTCTGAGAGGACAAGGCATTGATTATCTGATTCCTGGATCACATCATCAATGATTAGCTGATTTCTTGATTGATTTTCAATTAACGCTGATATCATGGGTTGATAATCCGAATCTTCTTGGTAGTCATAGTTAAAGCTGGTTTCCCGTGCTATAACTTCCGGCTTAACCCTGGACCCAGATTCCTGTAAGTCCTTGTCTTTAATAGTGGCCACAACATTTCCAAGTGAGATATAAAGCATTTTATTTAATTTATCCCTACGGTATGGCGTAGCAGACAATCCCAGCATGTAGAAGCTATCAAAAGCCGATACCACTTTTAGGAAAGTGCTCGCTGGTGTATGGTGGCATTCATCGACAATCAAAAATCCGAAATGTTTTGAAATTTCCTCCAAGTCTCGTTTGCCTAAGGTCTGCACCATCCCCACGGTTACAGGCTTAATGGTTTCTTTTCCATTGCCTATGATGCCAATTGCCTTTTTAGGGATACCTAAATATTGAGTGATCCGCTCCGCCCACTGATTCAATAATTCCTTGGTGTGGCAGACGATGAGTGTAGGTTGTCTTCTTTCGGCCATCATAGCAATGCTCATAGTGGTTTTTCCACTGCCGCAGGGGGCAACTATTATTCCGAAATGTTTTTGTAAAGCATCCATGACGGCCACTTGCTGGTAGTCCCTAAGCTCCCCATGGAAAGTGAAATCGACTTCCGGCAGTCTTCGCCGATTATCGATGAGCTTATACTTGTATCCATTCTGACAAAGGAAGGGGAGTAATGATCCAAGGTATCCACGGTAGGTATAGAGGTAATCACGATCCTCTGTGAAGCAATAGATTTTTGATTCAAGATCTCCGGTAAAATAGCCCCGTTTTTCAGCCTCCAAATATTTTGGATTGTTCAAGGTGAGGTAATTTTTGATTTGGGTCAACATTCCTTCGGATAAATTTGATTTTTGGATTTTGAGTTGACTTGATAAAGTGATTTGGATATTATTTCCTGACATGATTTATTTTAAAATTCTCCTTATCTCATTGCCGGGCCCTGGAAGTTGCCGCTTTTGGGGCCGTTGCTGTTTTGGGGCATTCTAAACAGTATCTTTGTTCATCGGTACCGTATTTACTCAAAAATCCCTGCATGGCATGAGATAGTGGAGGTTCTGGTAAAAAATTATTCCCAAAATCATTAATAAATTTTGACCAAATCTCTTTCAATCTTCCTGTATTTCTGAAATACGGATGTAACCATATCCATTGCAGAAACCATCTTTCTGAAACATCGGCATACCTTTTGCCATATCGAAAACAGCAAGCGCCTATTACTTCGATCCCTGTTTCTCCGGAAATAGAATGATATGCTTTGTAATCAGTAAAGAGATATGCCTTATAATCCATAGCCTTTTCATCCAGATGAAATTGAGTAAAATCATATTGAAATTCTCTTCTAAAAAATTTGGCTATTTTATAAACCATATTCTTGACATATTTAGGACTCTTACAAGTAACATATCCCTCGTGAATAAATTTAGTGGTTTTAGGTAATATAATTGTATTTATTGACATAGCGGATTCCATTTATCAATTTTTGCTTTTTTCTTGTTTTTTTCGTCAGTCATTAGTCTACATGGGACTCGATAAAGAATAAGAAGTTCATTGCTCACAGCATCAACGGTTTCATAACGTTCTGTCTCAGCTCCTTCAAGAGGGAGAAATCCTCTGTTAGAAATATGCATCATCAACTCTTCATTATCCATCTCTGCCCTTTCCTGTATTTCGGTGCCATAATATTTGATTGGTACCCGAACAACATGGCCATAATAAAAAAGATTTTTCTCTAATTTTTTAACCCCCTGAAAGATACTAAAACTAAATGCGTTTTCCATTATTCCCTCCATTTTTTCTATAACATTCAATACCTTTAATATTCAGTTTGGCCCATTTACTAAGGGCCTTCTTAAAATCCTCTATTTTGCCCACAACATCCCCGCATCTGTCCCAAATCATATTTAATTGATCCTCTGCCCGTTGGATAGCAATACACAATCCGGGATAATGTTTTTCGATATACTCTAAGCCTCCGGCCTGGTAGTGAGAATTTATTTCCTCAAATTTGGCTTCGTATAGCTGCATAAGTTCAGAATCTAAATCAAACGTTTTGTTTTTATTCAAATACTTCTTTGCAATATCCGAAACGGTCATTCTAATAATCCCTCGATAGGTATACCTAAACTTTTAAAAAAATAGTCTGAAAAATCGGTATTGTCGGGTTTAATTTTTATTACTAAGACAGACAATCCCGACAATCCCGACAATATCGATATATTTTTTTGAATAAAAGGTATATCTGATTTCATTTTATATTTTTTTCGTGGCACCATTTTCTTAAAAAATTAATCATTCGTGCAGTTTTGGTATAACCCCTTTTCCCGCTGGTGATAAGTTTGTGTTGCCGTAGTAGTCTCACACGCTCTGTTATGGCATCCTTTTTTACCCCAAGAAGGGCCTCTATTTCTGAGCGAGAAAAGCCATCGTTAGTCATATATAATTCAAATAGATTTAGATTAACATCTGCAGCATCACCCCTGCATGATTCAAAAAAATCTTTTTTGATTTGCTCATATTCCGCATCAGTAAGATTTGAATTTTGCTTTATTACCTTCACATACTGATCAAATGAACAATTCTGGTGATCATAAAGTGATTCAATTAGATTACAGGCCAGAAAAATATGAATAGGTTTTAAAATAACTTTTTCATGTTTTTGATCTGTGGAATGATATAGCGAAGCAAAAGAAAATCCAATACGAGTTAATTTTTCGGGGATATCGTTGACTATTAAGGGGATTCCAGTAGTCATATATTTTCCAATCAACCCGCTGGAGACATCTCTGATAACTTCTGGGGTTTTTCCCCCATAAATGTAATCATCTTTTTTCCGTTTCCATGCCCAAAGAATTGAATTCCTTAAAATTTCTGGGGTAATTTTATTCTCAATTTTCTCTCGTTCTTTATCAAGTTTTGTAATTTCGCTAATATCCTGATCACTACTATTCACAATGCCAATCAAATCAAATCGTCTCAAATCAGCTGGCCTCAAGAAACCATTCCCTGGCGCTAATACCTCGATACCATATTGATACTGTGACATAGGTTTATTATTAAGGGGATTAGCAAAAACTATAAGCCGAACACGGCAAGGGTGTTCACCGCGAATTGACCTGTTAACCTCTAAAATCCCCCGTTCCCTGGCAGTTGTAAACTCTTCCCATTGTTCGAGGGGTAATTTTTGGCCTTCATCAATCGCCAATAATCCTTGATGAGCAAGCGGGTATTCCCCCCACCTAAGTATCCGTTTGTCATTAATTTTGTTGTCTAAATTATAAAGGACTCCAGTTCTGGAAGAAGTGCATGCACTGATCAATTTGCCTAAGTGTACCTTTTCAACTATCCTTCTCATTTGTGTAGTCTTTCCTTCTCCACTATCTCCAATAATCATCACGTCCAGGGTGCCTTTAATTGTTTCGCCGTTGTAAATTATTTCAAGTGGACTATGGAAAGTTAATAATTCAGTAAGAAGTATTCTTTTGCGATGTTCGCCATAAATTTTTGAAAAATTGTATGTTATATCATCTAAAATTTGGTTTTGATGCTTCAAATATCCATTTTCATCTGAATCATCACATTGCGGTATTAATGTTTTGAATTCTTCTACGGTGGCAGGTGTAACTCGGAAATCTTCAATGGCAGTGGAAAGCCTTTCCATTTTAGTTACTAACATTGAAGCTTCTTGTTTTTTAGGTTCAGCTAAAACTTGACCAATAGCTCTGTAAGGGATATTGGAGGATTCGACTGTACCATTGAAATATATAATCTTGTCCCGATAGTCCTTTTTTTGAATATCAGCAGAAACCTCTGCTCTTGGAATAACAAGCAATTCGGTAATAGTTGTATGATTTAAGATTTGTATTTTTGGCTTATTTTTACACTTAGAAAAACTCCTCAACATCCCTATCTTTGTTTGATCTGACATCCGACAGCAGTTAATCAAGTTCCGATTTTGGGGTAATTTGATTTCATTAGGGCAAATAGGACAGGGATCTTTTTCATCATCACTATGTCCACAATCCGCTTCATATTCAATAGGTACGTGAAATACTTTTCCAATACCGGTAACTATAATATCAGTGCAAACGGTTATCCCAATAAAACTTGAATTTTCAAGATCGATTAAATGAATGGGTATAGGCTTTAATTCTTTCTCTTTTTCGCCCTCAATAGCTTTTTCAATAGTAATATCACCATAGGTCTGCTCTCCTCTCCGCTCATCCCACTTATCACGATATAATCTTGATTGACGAAAAAGAGAATCTATCCTTTTATGATCTTTGCCAGTCCAGTAAGCCAAGATATTACACAGCGCTTGATCTGCTGATGAATCATCATTGTTATAGGATGAAATATCACCTTCCCAAAGTGCTTTGAATTTCGCACCATTCTTGGCTTTAATGGCTTTTTCAATCAATTCAACATCGGATATATTTGGGGCTGGTAAAGCCTTAGGAATTGGTTTTGCATCGATATTTAAGACCCCTTTGTCAAAAACTTCTGCATAAAATCCGTCTAATTCTTCTTGCCGCTTTTCAATTGTAATAGGAGTGTTAGGCAGGTGGTCTCCAGTTATGGTTAAAAATCTTCCCTTGACATAAATTTCAATATTACCTTTTTTACATCTTCCGGCAGGTTTTGTTGCCTCAATATAGATATGAACTCCTGTTCCTGAGGGGGAAAGCTCCGCATATGAATTAAGCCGGTTAATATTTTCTTGTGCCCAGGGGAGTATTGCGCCATTTTCAACGCAGTGGTCTAGGTCAACTCCGGTAAAGGGATCGTTTTCAAAAAACTCAAAACCAATACCGTCATAGTTACCGTTTTTTAGAGCTTTAACCGCTTGTTCAAAGGTTCCCCAAGTCTTAGGGACGTTTGCCTTCGCCCTCCTCCCCGTGTTAGGATCATATGGAATTTTACCGGGTTTTGGTTTCCCGGTATCTTCAAGGCGGTAGCATACCCAATTTGGGTATATTTTTAATTTATCCGGAATGTTATCATTTAGGGTCATTGTTCAGTTATCCCATGCTTCTAAAATCATCTGTGAAATTTGATCCTTCAAAGGTTTTGGAAATTCATTCAAAGGCTTGTAGCGGGTGTTCCCATCTTTTCCCATATATTGCAGTTGAGGTACGCTCACATATACTCTTTGTCCATTTTTGTTGGACGATTCTAAAATCATGTATTTTAGTTCCATTTATGTCGATTTTCACAAAAGCCTTCAAAATGCCTTGGTTTATCTGTTTGATTTCATTAACTGCTATCATGTTTTTTCACCATTTTTTATATTTAGTCAATCTACAATTATGGTAAACTTTTCAAAATTTTCTGATTATCGGCCTCATTAAAAACCCTCTCCAAAAGCTCATAAAATAACTGTCTCATGGTTTTATTCTGTGCTTTTGATAATTTTTGAAGTTTGTCGTGCTTTTCGTGAGAGAGCGGCACGCTAAATTGAACAAAATCTTTATAATCCATCCTTAAACCTCCTTGTTTTTAAAAGCAAAACATGTTATAAAATAAATCAGCCCGTGCAGGCAAAAAAAAGCCTGTGCGTTGCTGGGTAGGGTTTTGGTTACTGCGTTGCCACTAAGCTACAGGTAACTGAGGCCCTATTTTTTTAAACGCGCAAAATAATTAAATTATCAATGAGCAGATATTATATTAGTGAGTATAACATGTCAACCCTATATATTTCAAAAAGATAGGACATTTTTCTAATCAAAAAAAATGTCTGACAAATTTATCTCAACCAAAAATGTCTGACAAATTTTTATGAATTAAATTTGTCCTCAAAAGGCAATTTGTTTTCTTCAACATTTTTGAGTATCTTATTTGCCGCCTTAATATCACGATCAAGAGCCTTGAGACTGCTAGTTATACCTTCTTTCCTGTTATAAATTTTGTGCTTTTGTTTAAGTTTATCAATAATATCTAATTTATTATTTTCGGTTAGATTTATTAATTCACAAGTTGTTTTAATAGCCTCCCTATACACATCTAGTTGCCTTTTCCTTATTTCAAATTCATTCTTTGTTAATGGTTTTATGTATTGGTTTTGTTGACTATTGGTGGTCTCTAATTTTTCTTTGATACAATCTTTCACTTTGGCGGTTAATTCTTTAAAAGAACCCTTTAAACAGTTGATTTGAAGATAAAGAAACATTTCTTCACTATATTTTTTTAGAAGAAAGTCTATGAATTGTTCTGGATCGAAATTACTAAAATTTGGTTCATTTTTTTTAGATATTTCCTGCCCTGCCTCTTCTGCCCTGCGTTTCGCGTTAATAATAAGTGGATTATTATCAAACCTTGGCGATTGATATCCATGAAATAAATATAGATACCCATCAATATCGCTTCTCAAAACAGGAAGAAAATCTGTAACCGGTTTTGCCTCTGAACAAAAATCAGCAACCCATCCCTTCTGTGCTCCATACCCACAGTATGCCCCTCTCCTTTTATACCAGTCTTGAAAAGTTACCATGTGGATATCTCCAAAAAGATCAAAAGTGCCCGCGCTGGCTATTCTTTTAAAATCAGGATCAGACTCCTTTGCTGGGGAAGGTCCTCTTTCTCTTTCTGGTGGCAGCCCTTTTTCCTTTTCACAATACTGTTTATAGGCTTCACTCTCCTGTAACCACTCATACCACAGCTCATAAAATTCCTTTTTTTTTATTATTTTTTCATTCTTTTGCAAACCTGCACCTCTCTCTATATGTATACCTCTCGTTAACTTAATAAAAAGACCCAGAGGCTCCTGGAGAGGTACAAAACAGGAGCCTTTTTCGGTGATCAGCCTAGGGTCTAAAAATTATACTACTCCTCTTTTTCCTTCGCAACGTCCCACCATGCAGTCCGGCATTTAGGCCATTGCCTCACATCTGGGTTTCTTGGCGCCCATATGTGGCCGCAACGCAAGCATGTGAGTTTTGGTAATTCGATTTTCATTTGTCCTCCTCTTCGTCTCATAATTATCAAGAATTGAATCTTCATTTATTTCCGGATATGCTATTTCTTGGTTTAATTTATCGCGCAAAAGTTTAAGGGTTCCTTTTTTCCTATACCAAAGCGGCCTTAAGTTTTCGATCATATCAAATAAAGTTGTCATTGAACGTAATGCTTCCAGCTCTTCTTCATTAAACATAAGCCCCCTTCCTCGAAAATTATTTATTATACTTGTACTGGCTCTGCTTCCTCCACTGTCGAAATTTGAATACTTTTTTTAAAAATAATTTTGTCATACTTGTCAATCAAGTCATCATATTTTTTAGTCTTATAAGCTTCACGTAATAACTGAGAGGCAGGAATAAAGATATCCCGAAGGAAGGTTACGAGATCAAGGTATCTCTCGCACATGTATTCCAAGTTTGGTCCGTTTATGGGGTTCCCGAATTCGCCATCAAGGCCGGGAGAAAGAATATCGTCACAAAAGGGAATGAAAAAACTATAGAGTGACTGCCCTACATCATCCTTTTTTTCTTCGGGATCTTCTATTGATTCTGCCTCGGTGAGTTCCTCGACTATGGTTTTTAAAACATCCCTCACCTTAAAGATGAAATCAAACTTAAACGATTTTTGGTAGATAAGTTCATTCACTGTTATTTTGGATAAAGAGGGTTTGGTGGTATTTATATGTTCCATTTGAATATTTCCAACAACCCCTTGTAGCAATTCTTTTTCAAATCCTTCAAGCTCAGAGGCTGGGATAGTGTCTAGGGCTTGTTTGACGCCTTTAATGGTTAATATAGTTGATAATAATGAATTTGTATTTTGAGTTTTATTGATGACATTTTCTTGGCTTTCAACTTTTTTATCTTCTGGCATTTCTATTTTCCTCTCTCTCTTTTTTAATTTTCTGATATTTGGTTGATTAGATTACTTAACGCCGTTATTGTTCCAAAAATACGTTTATAGATATGATCGATTAAAAATTTAAAAACACAAATCCTACTTAAAAACTGAACCTGATTAGCTAATGAAATCAATCGATCTATTTCGCTCTGTAGGCAGACTATGACCTCGGATGGTGGTTTTCCGTTGTTGGCTGGCAATGGTGAAGGCAGTGGTGGTTTAAGGGTTGATACTTGGGGTGGTGGGTATAACATGATTCCTCCTTGTGGAGGACGGTACTTTATTTTATAATGAGGCATCCGGTTTCATGGTGACCGTCACAATTACCATGAAATCGGCTAGGTTCTGGATAGGTGTTAGCGCACCTTCCGGGACCGACTTATATTATTTTCCTTCTTTGTGATTCTTTATCCATTCTACAATTTCGTCTTTATCAAACAATCTACGTTTACCAACCTTATATGACGGGATCGCACCTTCTTTTATATATTTATTAATTGTGCCAAGTCCAAGCCCGACTACCGTTGATAATTCTTTTATATTTATGAACTTCTTTTCCATTTTTTTTAACCTATTATTATCTGTTTCTATTCAGTGTCATTCATTATTATACTATCTTATCGCCATTGTCAACAAAAAAATTCACTCCTCGAAAAATTATGTTGAGTTTCTTTAGCTGAATAGGGATATTAATCAAAAAGAAGTGAACATGTAGTCCACTTCTTGGGTTATCCCAAATATTTCCACCATCAGCCCCTTCAAGCAATACTTTAGCCCACCCTCCTTATAATTAGTATAATTAATAATATACAGCGATACATAATTATTATATAAGTTCATATTGACAAAAATGTAAAAAAATTGATAAAATAACAGAAACATATTAAGGAGAATATATATGAAAAAACAATTTAAGATAATTTTAATATTTTTTGCAATAACTTTACTTTTTGGCTGTGGGGAACCAGACCAGCCGCGGGAACAAGAACTAAAAGCCACCATCACGAGCCCTGATAAATCAGTGTACTCTTTGGGTAAAGAAATATATTTTGCTGGTAGCGGAAGGGATTGTTATCGGACTGACGATGGAAAAAGCTGGGAGACATATTACCTTGCCGGCAGCGATTTGGTTTGGTCATCCTCAATTAATGGTGATCTCGGAGTAGGGGAAAATTTTACCCGGGATGATTTGTCTCCAGGTGATCATAAGATAAAGCTGACCGCTATAGGTCTTGATGGTACAGACTCAGATTCTGTTGCCATCACGGTCAATGGAACAAAAGTTACCATTATAGAGCCAACCAATAACTCGAAATATTCTTTCGGGGATAACATAATCTTTAAGGGTAGGGCAGAGAATTATTATCTGGATGATGACGGAAATTTGAAATTAGACACCATTCCAGAAGATGATCTGGTTAGTCTGGAATGGACATCTTCAATTAATGGATGGTTTGGAGAAGATGACAATTTCACCAAAGATAATTTATCGATTGGTGAACACACTATCACATTGACTATTATGGTAGGGCAAAATGATACAGCCTCCGCATTGGTAAAAATCACGGTTAAGGAATGAACCATGCCTATCCGGGTGGTCTATGGGAATTCCCGTAGACCTGGAAAGTATCACCCACGCGCAAAGGTATTCAGTTTTATTTCAACCCCTGGAGGTTTCAATAAATCGATGCGGTAGGTTTTTCCGGCCTCATCAAATAAAAGGGATTGTATCCTTTTCTTTCGCTACTCAAATTTATGAAGCGAATATTTCGCCACAATCGTCCAGCAAATAGCCTTTTTTTTGACTTTAAATTTCAACCTACACAACCTTATTTCTAAGATTTGAATGAGAGAAAAATGGCGCGCAAACCGATCGTGGAGAATAGAGGGACTCTTGAGTAACATTCTTCCGGTCGAATCTTTGTATTCACTGCCCTAAAAATTCAGGTGAGCGAAGTCTTTAGGGAGGTTTCTGAATTTATAATTAACTGATTTAGGTATGAGGACGGCCGAAAATTCAGCCGTCTAAAAATTCTTCTGAGCACTCCAAATTCCATCACGAGAAATTACAAAATATTCTTGGTTGGCCCCGGGGATTTTCCTTATTATCTCCTCAAAATTGAGGAGATAAAAGTCTTCGGGAATATCCAAATTTCTAATTAATCGAAGTACATTGTTATGCCTTTTCCCAAACTTCCGAGCAATATCCAAAGAAGTTGTCCAAAGCTGATCCCCTTGGTTGATAATTTCGATTGCTGTGGTTTTTTTCACCATTTTTTCAGCCTGGCAAAATAATAAGGGTAAGGTCTTGGTTTGGGAAAATAGGCATGTGAGCCGATCACTGAGGGGTAAAATAAAGGGGATTCTTCGCCACCATCTACCCAGCTTCGCCTCTGCGTCTGCCTCTTTATCACTTAATTTTCTATCTTAAGACTCTTAAATTACGAAGTTTGATTTTATTCTTAGTTACGATTATAATAAAAAATCGTAACTAAGTAAATTTTATGTTATGGAGAGCGTAATTATGAAAAGTGGAAAATGGGTACAGATACAACAAAATCAAAGAGCAAAGGCATTTATTCCATATTTTTTACCACTAAAATCAAATTTACAGATACCCGCAGTTTTATTATCCAAGGCTAACCGATTTTTAGGAAGGCTAGATGGTATAAGTGAACTTTTACCGGATCTTGATTTTTTTATTTTTATGTATATCAAAAAAGAAGCCACCGCCTCATCACAAATCGAAGGAACTTCAGCAAATCTTACTGATTTATTAAAGTCAGAAGCTAGGATTAAAGATCCCACAATTCCGCTAGATGTTAAAGAAATAATAAATTACATAAATGCTTTAAATTATGGAATAGAAAGGATTAAAGAATTACCTTTATCTTTAAGACTTATAAGAGAAATACATTCTATCCTTTTAAAAGATGTGAGAGGTGAGGATAAAGCCCCAGGGGATTTTAGAAAAAGTCAAAACTGGATTGGAGCCAAAATAATAAATAGTGCAACTTATGTCCCGCCCCCACCTAATGAGTTATATCCTCTTTTAGATAATTTCGAAAAATTTCTGCATTTAGATTTAGATATACCAATATTGATAAAAACCGCTTTAATTCATTACCAGTTTGAATTAATTCATCCTTTTTTAGACGGGAATGGAAGGATAGGCAGACTCTTAATAACCCTTTATCTTTATGAAAGAGATATTTTGAAATACCCCCTCCTTTATCTTTCTGATTATTTTAGGAAATATAGAAGTCAATATTATGACAAATTAGATAATATTTCTAAAAAAGGTGAAGTAGAAGAATGGATTAAGTTTTTTTTAGAAGCAATAATGGAAATTTCTAAAGAAGCAGTAGAGCTTTCTAGAAAAATTAATGAGTTAAAAAATAGAGATACAGAAAAAATTATACATTCAGGAAAAATAATAAAGAATGCTACGATGATATTGAAAAAATTATTTAATCAACCCTTTATTACGGCTAAAACGGTAAAAGACTTAACTCAATTAAGCACACCAAACGCTAATAATTTAATCCACCATCTTTTAAATTTAGAGATATTACAAGAACGGCAACATAGAAAAAGAAATAGAGTGTTCTGTTATAGTGACTATTTAAAACTTTTTTAAATTATTACTCTCGACTTAATCGAATTACAAAAAAGAGTGGATCTGTAAAGGTTATTGGAGAGCCCACGTTACTTTGAATGGAATCCAAACCCTCTTTATCTAAAAATAGGCTCTCCAAGTAATTTATTGTTTTGTTGATCGTTATTCACTATGAGCTAAAGTGTTACTTTATTCTCCATGAGTCAAAGTAATGTTTTAATCTCTGGCTAGCGGGAGAAGTAAGGGTACCACCGACCCCCGGATAGACCAGCCAGACAGCACCTATCCCGTGCTAAATTGTTTTAAAATTTGCGACTAGATGTCTAGGGTAGTATTTGAAAGGAGCAAATGCTCTACCCGGCACGATCTAGCCGCAGAAGCACCGCGCCGCCATGCCTTTTAAATAGTCGCTACTTGCTCCAAGGGTTCAGCCGCTTCCTCGGTTTCGGGAGTGCTGCCAGGTTTATTTCTTTCATACCATTCAGGTGTAAATTTTACTTCGCCTCGCTGATAATATCTTTTTTTATCGATACCTTCCCATGAATCCGGCTGTGGCTCAGGTTCGGAAGCTTTACGAACTAAAAAAGATCTTCTTATACTTTCCGGTTTTTTGACTGATTTAACAGGAAAAGCGTTTGAACCGGCTTTCCTTAGGGTTTCAATGACCGCCTCGTCTGGCTTAAAATTATCAATCATCAATCCCACTTTTTCGGACTCATCTTGGAGTCTTGAAATCCTATAATCACAGGATGCATTAACGCTATAATTTTTGGGTTTTATCTTTTCCAGCGCATTGACGTAAAGTTCTGCATCACCTTGTGACAAGTTACTAAAATCGAGTTTAGGTACCGGAAAATCACCGCCAAGCCCAGTGATTTTGCTTAAGAGATGAGCTGCTTCCGCGCATTTGACAAGATACTCATGTCGTAGGGCTGTCCGCACTTCGCTAATTTTAATTAATTCTTCCGGGATTGTTTCAAGGCGGTTTTGGGCATCGGATAGAATTTTTTCGCCCAGCTTTCCCCTAATAGTCTCCATTCCGTTTTCACAGGCAATAAGCTTTTGCTCTAAATCGTTCAGCGTCTTTTGTGATTCGGTAACTTTTTTTTGACTGGTGCCGCCACCAAGTACAATCTGTTGAGATGTAATTATCGATTTAAAGCCCTCATCATATGCACTTTGAACTTGGCCTTGCAGCGTTTCAAGCTCAATATGGGATGCTGAAAGCTCGCCAATTGTTGGGTTTGGCTTGTCGCCATTGAGAATTTCTAAAAACATAATAAAGCACTCCTTCCTTTTTTTTGAAAATTAAATTAATTTAAATTATACTCTTGTAGCCTCTTCTAAGCTTACGCCCTGCTGTTGTGCTGCAAGCATGGCCCTTTTTCGTGCCGCTTCGACTAAAGATCCGCCATTACTTTTATTTTCTACCTGCTCAATCACTTGGGAAGTAATCGCTTCACCTTGGCCCCTATTAGAAGCCTCGGCCCTTCGTTTGGCATTTTCAACCAGGGAGATTGATGATAGCATTTGATCTACGGCGGACATTGAGGTTTGCTTTATATTACCAGCCCCACCAGCTAAAGCCGCCGATCTGACTTCAGATACAGCCTCAGCCCTGGCCACTGCTTTGGCCGCCTCAATCTCCTTATTTACTATATTCTCTTGAACCTCAGCCTTTTCAATTACTTCCACTCCACAATGAGAACAAATTATATTCCCAGCGGATGATCTGAAGCCATGGTCTGAAAAATAATATCCACAATCATTACATCTCATAATTACTCACCTCATACCCTGGAAATTTCGTTAACAGAACACCCCTTCAATTCGGCCTGCTGGCGTGCCCTCCTCAAAGCATTACCCACTAAATCATCGCCAGAAGCCTGGTTTTCCTCTTTATAAATTGACTCGCCTTCTTTTGGCTCGTGTTTATGCTTCGAAGGCTCAAAAATAACTCCACATCCTGGACATTTTACATAATCTGGCATAATTAATTACTCCTTTTTAAAATTTTATATATTGTAATATTTATCTTTAGAAGCAATGTTCAAATCTACCTTAATCGCTTCCCCATCCGCGTTTTTTCTGGTCACCCAATTGCTAATTGGCCTGTCTGGAAGATGCCTTATTTTCGTCTTTGGTTCTGGAATCGGAATTCTTAAAATTTCATCAATTTTATCAAAATACTCCCAAAAAATACCGCTTGATGTGCCGAAGGTTTACTCTGGCACTTTCAGAGGTTCGGACCTCTTTAAATGCTTCATCTAGCAAAGATTCAAGCCTCGTGACTACATAATACAGCTCTTCGTGTTTCATTTCATCTTTCACCACACTCTTTTTCAAACTCGGATTATCTTGACGAAGGACTTCAGATAATCCGGTACTTTTGGGTTTAACGATCTCATGAGTTGGCCCGGCCTGAAAACCTTCGGTTTTTTTTCTTCCATTAGGAGAGGTGTCCTTTTGAATGATTTTTTCCCCCAGGGGAACGCTTTTGGATAGCTCAACATCGGCCTTGTCTGGGTCAATGGAGCCGTCCGGCTCAGGTGTTAACTTACCTTGCTTGACGAGCTTAAAAATGTATGATCGGTGTACGTTTAAATGTCTGGCGTATTCACTTCTATTCATATTTATTCCGGGTAAACACTACTTTTTTACATTGTTTACCATGCATAGAGAGGTAAGTTTACCCGCGTCCCGATGCTTAGCATATTCCGATTGCTCATTAACTTGGTAATCATTTGATTTTTATAGCAATACCTTGTCTATTGTTAACCATTAGAGACTAAAGGGTTAACTCGGTTAACCTGTTTCCGGCCCTAAAATCTGACCAAAAGCGGAGCCTCTTTGTTCCGTATGCACAGAATCGCTGGGAAGGACCCGCAGATTTTTTTAGAAATAATTTTACTCACGATTATTCTCCCCGCCAGACTGAAGACATTGTTGAAGGAAGTTTTTAAAATCATCTTCATCTATCCTAATCTTGCCAGCAAAGTTATAAGATCTCAAACGGCCAGCACGTACCAGTTTGTTTACAATTCTCGCTGAAACATTTAATGCTTCGGATACTTCTGTTGGTGAAATGAATTTCTTTTCCATACCTTTTATTCTATATCTAACTTATTGTTATTACAATAGGTGTGACACCAATGACACCAATGACACTATTGACACACAGTGATTGTGGACTGTTCGATGTATTCAAGAAGATCCGATTCAATTATCTTAATGCTTTTACCAAAGCGGTGGGCTTTAAGCTGGCCCGACTTAACGAGTCGATAAGTTGTTTCCCTGGAAATATCAAGCCTTCTGGCTACAATATCGATTGATAGAAATTTTATTTGTTTAATATTATCCACTTATTAACTCCGCCAATATCGGTTTTCGTTTTAGCTTAGTGAGTGCTTGCTCTTCGACCTGGCGGATTCGTTCTTTCGTCAAACCATAAGCCGCACCAATACTTTCAAGGGACATCTCGTTGCAAAATCTTTTATTCAAAACTTCCTTTTCTCGGGATGATAACCCATCAAAATATCGGCTGATCTCATTAGCCTCTTTCTCGACAATACAGTCATAAGGTGAGGGCCTATCTTCAGGAATATCAAAATCCAGTCCATCAAAATCCTCATCATGTACCATATCGCCTAAGCTTACCTCTTCGATGAAAATTTTACCGAAATTACGTTCTGGTACGTGAATAAGTCCTTTGGCCTTAATGGCGCGAAAAATGCCCTGTTTGATCCACCATGACGCGTAAGTACCGAGTTTAGCACGCCCTGGACTATATCTATCAACCGCTCTCATAAGGCCTAAACCATCATCATGATTTATTTCATTTCCCTTACCACAATAAGGACATTCAATATCATCATACATTTTTTTCTTTCCTTTATGCTTTTAATGCCTTTATAAATTCCACCAAACGACAAAGCTGACTAGACGTAAGCATCTTTTTGTAAAGCTCCTGCCTCACCGCCGTTTTTCATCACATTTATCAGCTCAAATATTTTAATAAAAATTATTGGTGTCCGTCATTACCCATGGTCCGCACAATAAGCAATAAATCCTCATTGCTCATTGAATCCCCTCATTCCTATATTTCCACCACCCATAAGGAAAAAATATGTTTAGATATTCCACCACATCTGGGATTAACTCACCATTGCAATGAAAGCTTTCGATTATCTTTTGTGCCTCTGGAAAAATTGTAATTTGATCGTCACCTAAAGTTTTACATGCCAGTAATAGATCTTCAGTGTTCATTGACTGTTTTATCCTTCCAAGGAACAATTCCAAGCGCTAGCAATTCCCGTTTGATCCTTTCATTCGGTCTTCTTTTTCCTGCCAATACTTGATAAAACATACCCCTTGTCACACCAGCCGCTTTTGATATTTCATTTAACTTTTTCCCATAAAGCCGTAGACAGAATGGAACAGAATAAGAAGGGGAGATTCTTTTTTCTTGCAAAATATTGAATATCTCTGATATTATCTCTGTGTTCATTGTATACATATTATTTGCTATCCTAATTTAATTCATTAATTCTGTTAAACTTATTAAACAAAAAGGTAAATGCGTATGTCTATGGAAATAAATCAAGCAATTAAATGTTTTAGAGAAAATCTTAAAATATTTAATCAAATATCTGAGGGACCAAATTCTGTCGAATATAACCTTCATAAGGGATTACTTCATATAGCTAATGCAATCAACAACCTAGAAAATGAAATAAAATCATTAGAATATAAAATTGGAATGAAATGAATTATAATTTTTCCATTTTCATATCATCAATTTTATATTTCCCTAAGCCTAAATCTGGTAATTTATAGTCCTTTTTGCTGTAAGCCTTACGTAATGCATCCATTAAAAAGCTAACAACAGTTGTTTCAATAGCCGTCTCAGGATTAATTGTCCATTTCTGGTTCATGTTTTCATCTATGCATTTTTCTATTAACATTTTTTACTCTTCCTCTATTTTAATAGTTTTATAAAATCGTTTATCCTTATCACTGCAAGATAGCCTTCCTGTCAAAATATCCTCCTGATTGCTATTCATTGTTTTTCCCCCGTCAAAATATCCACTATCTCAGATAATGGCCTTTGGGTCTCCCATGCTCGTTTGATGCAAGAAAGCAGCTTATCAGTAGATTTAAGCCTCTTTCGCGCCATGCTTAACTCGAATAAAGGGAACGGTGTATGCTCGACTAAAACGGCAAGAATTTTGTCTTGGATGAGTGAAGTGTTTAATGATGTTAATTGCATGGTTTGTTCTCCTGTAAAGACTTTTATGGGGCTAGTCTGGGGCTAGTCCGAAAAACTGAAATAACTATATGAAATTTAATGTATTTTGATCATTTTGATAATTTTACCAAACTTAACACTAAATTATTGAAATTATATTGCTTATTGTATTTTGTAGTCTTTAGTTGTATTAATGAGTTTTTTTTTCATTAATTTTTTTAAAATTAAATATTTGATACATTTATAATGAGTAATCAATACCCTATTATAAGCCAGCTAATGCCCAAGGGGGTATGAGAATTAAGCAAGGAGGTATAAGAATTAAGATAGTACCACCTTATAAATTACATATATATTGTAAGGATATATAAAAGGAATTGTGTAAAGAATAATTAACTCTTGCAAAAGAATAACTCTATGAACACAAAGGAAGTATGTAAATATTTTATCTAATTTAGCACTTAATATATAATAACCGTAGTCAATAATATCATCGAAATAAATATTAATGTAGTAAAATTGAATCTCAATCTTCAGAAATGACAAAAAAATATGCAATATTTTTTTGTATGAATCAAAAATGAGTACTTCCACAAGTTCAAAGGTGCAAAATATATAGTTATAATTTTGGAAGATTGATCCAAACCATGTCAAATTGAGAATTGCTGGGGGTTAGACCATCTAATATATTGAAAAACCGAATAAGTGATTTTTTTTTTTTACAATATTGACAGTTTAGAAAAGAATTGATATTATTAGGGAGTAAGAACGAACAGATCTTTGAAAATAGAATATAGGGTACTACCTTTATAGCAGTATAAAGAAGTAAAAGGATTAAATTGGAGAGTTTGATCCTGGCTCAGAACGAACGCTGGCGGTATGCTTAACACATGCA
>JAUWIR010000355.1 GCA_030605265.1 Pseudomonadota bacterium
AATTACTAAAAATGGAGAATATTAAACATGAACATAGCAATAGACACAACAGGGATAATAGGAGCACTAACAACCATAAGTTCATATTACTTATGGCAGGCAATACGTGATTTATTAGGGGCTTATAAGCCTCTTTGGAAATCACCAATAGAATGGCTCCTAGTGCTCCTAATAGGGCTGATATCAGGCGGTTTACTAATTTATCTGTTAGGGCTTCTTTAAGTTTATTTAGTATTTTCATTACTGATATTTTAAGGGACATAATCTAATATTTTATTTACAAGAGTATACAATGAATACAAATAAAATAGCAACTATATTTAAATTTTTATCTTTAAAAGGTATTAAACCAATACATAGCGTGCCATTTTGCCTGCGATTATCAGGTAAGCAGATTAGTGAGGTTGCTAAGGCCTGTAAGGTGACAAGGAGTATGTTTTATAAAGTATTAGCAGGGGAAAGAAAATCGAATGAAAGGATTAAACGGGAATTGCTAGCACTTGGAATTGATCCTTGGAAGGATGTAATAATTAATGAGTAACGAGGATCTATTACTGGCATGTAAAACTTTAGGTGACGATCGGATTCAAATTTTTCCAGAGGCACAAAAGATAATCAAGAGTTTTCATTACAACGGTGAGCTGCTCCCCGATGTGGTGGAATATTTAAATATATTTTTTCCTTATGGGTGGTGGAAATATAGGAATCACTAATGACACGTATTAATATTTTTTATACAATATTCTCCATCGTTTTGTTGATAAAAACTAAATTGTTTTGGGAGGGTAAAACTATTACTGATGCCGAGCTATTAAACCTTTATTGCCGTGAAATCGCTAAGTTTCCATTACTAAAGCATCAAGAAATCGTTGGACTCGTGGGTGTAATGAAAAAGGGCGGCCAGGCCGGAGTGGCGGCAAGACAAAGGATAATTAATTCCAACCTTCGCCTGGTGGTCAGTATTGCCAAGAAATATATCAAGAGCGGCTTGCCTATGCTTGATCTTATACAAGTGGGAAATATCGGTTTGATAAAAGCAGTTGATAAATATAATCCAGGCCTTGCTAAACTCGGCACTTACGCGTCATGGTGGATCAAACAGGGCATTTTTCGCGCCATTAAGGCCAAAGGACTTATTCACTGTACCAGAACGAAATTTCGGTAAAATTTTCATCGAAGAGGTAAGCCTAAACGATATGGTACACGATGAGGATTTTGATGGATTGGATTTTGATATTCCTGAAGATAGGCCCTCACCTTATGACTGTCTTGTTGAAAACGAGGCTAATGAGATCAGCCGATATTTTGGTGGGTTGTCGCCCCGAGAAATGGATGTTTTAAATAAGAGGTTTTATACTGAGATGTCCCTTGAAGCCATAGGTAAAGTATACGGTCTAACCAAGGAACGAATCAGACAAGTCGAAGCGAGTGCACTTACCAAGCTAAGGCGAAAACAGGTATTAGCGGGGTTGGCAAGTGGATAATGTCAACCAATCAAAATTTTTATCCGCGGCGATAATTGCGCGGCGGCTTGATTTATCAGTCGAGAGTATCTACCGATTAATTAAATCCAAGAAGCTTAGAGCTTTTCGCTTCAACAAGGCTTACCGAATCAGCGAAAAAGACTTTGAAACCTTCCTAAAGGATTCTCTTCTATCAAAAGAGAATTGACTACTTTAGTGTCTTTATCCTCATTAGTGTCATTAGTGTCTTTAGTGTCATAACCTATTGTAATAATTAAAACTTAGATATAAGATGGAAGGTATGGAAAAGAGATTCATTTCACCAACAGAGATAAGCGAAGCGTTAAGCATCTCAACAAGGGCTGTAGGTAAACTTTTCCGCAGTGGCAGTTTAAAAGCGTATGACTTTGCCGGGAACTTGCGCGTTGAAGAATCCGATTTACTACAGTTCATTGCCGAGTGCGCCCAAGGAAATGAGAAGAAATAATTATGTTATGTGTAAGGCATTATTAAAGCAAAAAGGAAAAAAGACTATGACCGTTACATTTGAATTCAATATAGATCAAAGAGTAATTACTCCATTTGGCGAAGATGGGATAATTGCGATGTTGGGAGTTGATGATGGAGGCAACCAGTATTACGTTAAAACCAAATCACAATCAAATTGGTTTAAGGAAAAAGAATTAAAACTCACATAACAATGCTTAAGTAATTTTTCAAAAATAATCGAAGGTACTTCCCAGCGATTTTGTACATACGGAACAAAGAGGCTCCGCTTTTGGTCAGATGAAGTCTCGAATTTTTGCTTTACACACTTTACACTTTTGTCTGGACAGGCCAAAAAGGTCTGCAAAAACAGGAGTTTTGAGGCGTAGGCAAGTGTAAAGCTAATTCAAGATTTGCTTTACATACTTTACACTTTATAGGTAGGCGGGTAGATGAAATCCCAAAAAGATATTTTACTTAATAAAATTAAAACAGGGGAAAAACTCACACCTAAAGAAACAAGGGAGTTTGAAAATCTCAAGGATGAATATGGGGTTAATATTTCTAATACAGTAAAAAGCTTAGAGGCCTTAGCTAAAATTATAGGTGTGAGTAGACAAACCCTTCATACATGGAAAAAAGAGCCCGGTTTCCCCATAGAACCTGATGGTTCTTATAGCCCGGAAAAAATAGCTGCATGGAAAAAATTAGGTAGTGGAACAAAGAACAAAGATTCAAGTGATACAATATCTGACAAGGTAAAATGGGATATTTATTTTCGTAAGTTTCGCGCTAAATTGGCCAAGGTTGCTTATCTAAAAGAAAAGGGTGAGTTAATTCCGAGAGCAGAAGTTGAAGAGCTTTTGGTATCTCGGGCAGTTGAATTCAAAAAAGCTATTATCTCCAGGGGCAGAATATTAAGTTTGAGGCTGGCTAACAAAGATGCCGTTGCAATTCAAGGCATTTTGGATGAGGACTCACTGGAAATTCTTAAAAGTTATTCCAGACCAAATAATCTGATTGAGGCAAAAAATAAAAAAAATGGCAAAGGCTAAACCTTTTCAACTTTGGGATTTAGAGATACAGGCCCTCTCTCCTCCAGAATCGCTGCCGGTTGCTGAATGGGCAAACAAAAATATCATCCTTTTGCCTGAATCCTCAAGAGACCCTGGGCCTTTTCAATGGCAGAGGGCGTCATATACAAGAGATATAATGAACCTTTACCAACACACAAAGGTCCGACACCTGGTCCTAAAGTGGTCAACGCAATCAGGGAAAACACTTGTCTTGTTTAATATCCTTGGGTATCTCATTGACCAAGATCCTTTCACTACGCTGTTAATGTATCCCTCGGACAATGAGGCCAAATCTACTTCACGGACAAGAATACAGCCGATGATTGACGCTTGTAAGGTTTTAAGATCAAAAAAACCGGCAAATCTAAAAAGATTCCAGCTTGATGAGATGCATTTCCCGGGGATGGTTTTGCATATTGTCGGCGGGAATTCCCCCACACCACTATCGCAAAAACCTTGCCGGAATGTATTTCGGGATGAAATCAACAAACTTAACTACATCAAAAGCTATGGTGACCCCATGGAACTTTCCTTTGAGAGGTTAAAATCATTTTTCGATATTCGTAAAATTGTTGATGTGAGCAGCCCCACGGAAGAAAACGGTAACATTACGAAGCAGGAAGCATCCTGCCAGGTAATTATTCGCTACTACGTTCCTTGTCCGTTTTGCCACAGACTACAGACATTGGATTGGCCGCAAATAAAATTCGAGAATCAACATGATCTTGACCGGGTGAATCGTATTCAGCTTGCCAAGGTTTCGGCTTATTATGAATGTCGATATTGCGAAAAACATATTGCAGATTTTCATAAAGAATGGATGCTTGACCCTAAAAATGGGGCAGGCTGGTTTGATGTGACCATTCAAGAGCCTAAGCCTTGTGATGATCCCATTAAGAAACTATTCGGACAATTTGAAGAAAAAGGGCTGGAACTTACTGAGATTGCAAGCCGCGTATCCTCTCTTTACTCACCTTGGCTTCGTTGGGCTGATATCGTGGGGAAATTCCTTGAGGCCCATCTTTCCACTTTTAAGAGATTTGATAAGCTTCGAACATTTATCAATGACTGGCTTGGGGAGGAATGGATAGATAAAATTGAAGATAAATCAGAAAGTGACATTTTAAAGCTAAAATGTGATTTTCCTCCATTAGTGGTCCCCAAAGAAATATTAGCGCTAACTTGTGGTATAGACTGCCAAAAGGACGGCTTTTACTTTGTAGTTAGAGCCTGGGCCAGAGATTCCACCTCTTGTCTTATTAGGTATGGCCATTTATTGACTTGGGATGATGTATATAAACTTCTTTTTGATGATAGTTATGAGATCGAGGGCTCCTCCGGTCGAGCTGGGATATGGAGGGCGGCAATAGATACCGGGGGCGGTAAGGATGGTGAAAGATCCATGACCGAATCGGCATACAATTTTATTGCTAGATGTGGGAAAGGTGTTTTTGGCATCAAAGGAAGTAGCCGTGAAATGATAGGTAAAATGAAGCTTACAATTATTGGCCATGCCCCAGGCAGAAGAGATATCCCTCTTCCAGGGGGAGGCCTCAGGTTGTGGATTATCGACACTGATTATTTTAAAGATATTTTTCATTCACGAATGCAAATAAAAGCCGGAGATTCCGGGGTGGTGTATTTACATTCCGAGACTGATATGGATTACGCGAAACAGATTATAGCCGAGGAAAAGCGAAGGAATAAGGACGGGAGATATAAATGGGTACATTTCAGAGGTCAGAATCATTACCTTGATGCTGAGGTTTATGCAGCATGCATAGTTGATCCGGTTTGTTATGGTGGGTTAAGAGTAATCCGTGACAAATCTACGGAGCAAGAACAACAAAAGCCAAAGGTGGTTCAAAGTAAATGGATGAATCAATAGGAGCTGTGTTTATGAAGCATGAAGAATGTTACAAAAGAACTCATGAACTTGAGGCCCTTATTGATGGGGCTATCGATGAAGGCATGACCGAGGAGGCGGCTAGAATAAATTTGCGACATGTCCAAAGGATGCTCTACACATATTTTGATCAGATAACAGAAATGTTAAAAACACCATTACCGGAAAAAAAACCACCGCTGATACCACAACCGTTAAGGGTTGCAAAATCCAGATGGATGGGAAAGCATATGGATGGCCACGAGGCTGTTAAAACTGATGTGGCAAGAGCTTCAAGGGATCTATATCCAGACATTTCCAGGCTCATTTGAGACCCACTTAATAGTTCCATTTGGGAACCATGATTGATATTTGAAGGGGATTGCTAAAACTGGAATAGCCTGATTTAGTTGAACATTTAATTCTAATATTGGAG
>JAUWIR010000440.1 GCA_030605265.1 Pseudomonadota bacterium
AAAGCAATAAAAGTGTCAACTACTTTTCGTTCTTTATGAAGGATGCCCAAATCTAATTACCATAGAGTAAAAATAACAAACTTATAGTAAAAAATTTACTTTTCCGATGGAAGGCAAAATAATTCGAAACATTAAACAGTATAATCTTTCCCTTGTATTTTCAATCTTTATCATGGTTATCTTCATTACCATCCCCTACCACTTTCAAGCTGAAGCATCCTATTGCACGAAAGAAAACCTTTTCTCCTTTGCTGATTATCTTTTTGAAAATAAAGAGTACTATCGGTCAATCACCGAATACGTCCATTTCATTTTTCTCTTCCCTGATGATCCTATGGTTAAATTAGCTCGCCTGAAAATCGCCTATGCCTACCAAAAAGGCGAGCAGTGGACTGATGCCTTTAACCGGTTTCATGAACTGTGGGAAACCTATCCTGATAAAGACATCGGGATTGAGGCGCTTTTTCAATCAGCGGAAACCTTAAAGCTGCAAAAGCAGTATCAAAAGGCCCTCAACCGATTTCAGTTTTTTTTGCAAAAGTATCCTGAAGATGAAAGAAGAAATAAGGCCATTTTTCGAATCAGCTGCCTTTATTCACATCTTCAGGAGTGGCAGAAAGCTGATGAGTCCTTCAGGCAGATAACTCCGGAGAGTAAATTCTATCCCGAGGCCCAATCTCTGGCCAAAGGGGCTGAAGAAATGAAGTCACTCTCCCTGAAAAATCCTGCTGTGGCCGGCCTTGCTTCAGCTGCACTGCCTGGACTGGGGCAAATGTATGCCCATCGTTTCAGAGATGGTACTACGGCTTTTTTGGTAAATGGAGGGTTTATTTGGGGAGTGGTTGAATCCTTTGCCAAAGGCCAAAACGCTCTTGGAGGAGTGCTCCTTTTTTTAGAGATAGGCTGGTATGCGGGAAATATCTATAGTGCCGTAAACAGTACAAAAAAGTATAATGAAAAAAAAATACAGAAAAAAATAACTCCACTTCTTGAGCGGTGCAGCCTTTCCCTTAATGGGCAGCCCCAGAAAGGGAAAATACTTTTTGCTTTAAGCCTTTCTTTTCAGTAAAAAAAATCTTGCAAAATAAATTTATTTAAAGTATGATGTTTTGTTTGATTTATTTTTAATCTGTAGATCAAAATACTCTTTGTAAATAATTTTACTATATTTTCCGAAAAAGCCTAAAAATCCATATTCAGGGATTTTTTAGGGATACGTATGATGAAAAAGATAAGGAAAATACTCCTGATATATCCGGAAATTCCTCCAACCTATTGGAGCTTTAAATATGCTCTGCCCTTTATCAAAAAAAAGGCCTCCATCCCTCCCCTTGGGTTACTAACTGTTGCAGCCATGCTGCCGCCCACGTATACTGCAAAGTTAATCGATATGAATGTAACGGCTCTGTCAGATGAAGCCATTGCTCAAGCAGATATGGTCTTTACCTCTTCGATGATTGTTCAAAAAAATTCTTTAGCCCAATTAGGCGAGCGCTGCAGAAAATTACAGATACCTCACATAGCAGGAGGGCCTTATCCCTCCTCATCCTATGAAAAAATAAAAAATGTTGATCACTTTGTTCTCAATGAAGCGGAAGTGACTATGCCGCAATTTTTGCAAGATCTGGAAAAAGGACAGCTAAAGCCTATCTATCAGGACTTTCGCAAAGCAGATATTACCACAACCCCGGCGCCGAGGTTTGATCTTCTCTCTATGGATGATTATACTACTATGCCCTTGCAATATTCTCGTGGGTGCCCTTTCCAATGCGAATTCTGCGACATTATTGAAATGTTCGGGCGTAAAATGAGGACAAAAACAAACCGGCAGTTAATTAATGAATTAACCCTTTTGTACTCCCTTGGCTGGAAAGGGTCTGTTTTTATTGTGGATGACAACTTTATAGGACATAAGAAAAATATAAAAAAATTATTACCGGCTATTTACCAGTGGCAAAAGGAGCGCAATTACCCCTTTGATCTTTTCACAGAGGCTTCAATTAATCTGGCGGAAGATGAAAAGCTTCTTGATATGATGAGTTCAGCAGGTTTTAATATGGTCTTTATCGGTATTGAAACCCCGGACAAGGACACCCTCATCAATACGGGTAAAAAACAGAATGTAAAGCAGGACCTCTATCAAAGTATTATTACAATTCAAAATAAAGGGATTGAGGTAACTGGAGGATTTATTGTTGGTTTTGACACTGATTCCCCGAATATTTTCCAGCGCCAAATCCGCTTCATTCAACAATCAGGTATTGCCCTGGCCATGGTAGGGCTATTAACCGCTCTCCCTAATACTCAATTATACCGACGGTTAAAGGAGGAGGGAAGATTACTCGAAGATTCAACTGGAAATAACACCCACGATCTGCAAATTAACTTTCAGCCCAAAATGGATTTGTCAGTCATAATTGAAGGATATAAGCAAATTATCAAACAAATTTACAGCCCGAAGACTTATTTTGACAGATGCCTCATTTTCCTTCACAATTTGCACCCCCACCAAAACTCATCACGCCGGGTGCGAAAGCAGGAAATACTTGCCTTTTTTCGCTCGCTTATAAAACAAAGTTTTTCTTTTTATGGCCATCATTATCTTCGTTTTCTCATTAAGGCCCTGACCATTGAACCCAAAATGTTCCCGGAAGCAGTCCGTCAAGCCATTATGGGCCATCACTTTTTTAAGATTACAGAAGAAATCCTGGCAGTGGACGATTTCAAAAGCTATGCTGAGCGCATAAAGGACCTTTATCAGGAAAAAATTAAAAACGCTTGCGCCTATCAGGAACGGATAAAAAATGCTTACACTTCCTTTGATATGGAGCAAAAAATTACTGAACTGAAAATAGCCAAGGAAAAATTTATACGGGACATGCAAAGGGAGTATAAAAAAATTGACAGGGATTTCAGACACCTGGTCGAAGAGTATTTGAGCGCTATAGAAACCTCCTTAAATGTTTGCTATAGCCAATGGCTCGAAAACCTTACCTATGCCTAAAAAAAAGTACCATTATCTCATAATAATGTTAATTTTATTTGACAGCAAAAAGGGGGTTTGTTATACTTCCATTTATTAAAAATCTCTACAGATTGATGATTATATTTCAATATCAGAAAATAATACAAACTACCTGATTTCACTAATCTCATTAACTTCAACTTTAATTTATTGATAGTAATTTTATTTATGTTGCTCAAGAAAGAAAATATTAACTTTTAACCGATATAATAAAATTAACATATTCCGAGAAGAAGAGTTGTAATTTAAAAGAAGCATTTGTTAAACAAAAAAAGTTAAATGACAAACGATAACTATGAAAGCAAAACTAATCAAGAAAGGAGGGTTTGCCTAAAGGAGGGGAAAGAAGAGTATACAAACCCGAAAAAAGGTATATATCAGTAACTATAACATGCTTAAAGGAGGTTTTCGTGAATAAGAAACAATTTATTGTGAATGTATTATGTATTGTACTTTTTTGTGTAATGGTTTTACCTGTTAGTGGATGGGCACAAGGCGCATTAGATGTTGACCCCAATATGGTTTACCTTACTACCAGACCCGGCAGAGCAGTAGAAACGACCATTTCCGTTAGAAATATTGGCGATGCTAACTGTGCTATAACTAGTATAGGTTTGAATCCAGTCGATCCAAATTCTATTATGCTTACAGAAAACTGTCCGGATAACCTATTAGCGGATGGTAACTGTACCATCACTGTTACCTTTGATCCAAATGCAGATGCGCCTGGTACTGTTGAAAAAACTGTTGAAATACTGTCATCAAGAAATAACCCTACAGTAAATGTTACTGCAACAGCTATTTGCCCTGTCTCAACCAACGACACCGATGGTGACGGTGTAACTGATGCCAATGAAGCAGGTGACCCTAATAGCCCCAATGACGGCAATGCCGATGATATACCTGACTATTTGCAAAGAGGCGTTTCTACTATTCCTACAATTGATCCGAATAAATATGGTCCGGTTACCCTTGAAGTGTTGGATCCAAATGCTGTTACTCTAAAAAATGCTAAAGCGGTAGCAACTCCAGCTGGAGCTCCAACTGAGGACTATGATTTCCCTTATGGATTTTTCGAATTTGACCTTACTGAATTTGATGCAAACCAACCTGTTTCCGTAACGCTTTTTCTTCCGGATGATGGGGCTAAATCCTATTACAAATACAAAGCAGATCCTAATACTGTAACTGAATTCTTGTATGATCCCAATAAGAAAATTGATGGTGGGGCCGACATAAATAATAAAGTCGCCACTCTTTACTTTAATGATAATGAAAGAGGAGATGCAGATCCTAATACCGATAATAGTATTAAAGATCCAGGTGGCCCGGCCTTTACCATAGGAGCATTAGAC
>JAUWIR010000502.1 GCA_030605265.1 Pseudomonadota bacterium
AGTAGATTTTAACCTGTTGTTTCGCCACATTTCTTGCTATAGCACAAAATCCAAATCATGATATAAGACGGTTTATTATGTTATGATCATAATAAAAAATACCAATTTATTTTTTGCTCATCCCTAAGCACCATTGTTTGGAATAGGTACCCTTATTATATCGTGTAGCTTTTTTTGAAAAAAATAGATAACATAAAATCAGATTTCAAAAAAAAAATTGAGTTAATGAGGAAATTCCTTTTAAAAAAAATGGAGTAAATAAATGCCAACAATATTATTGATTCTGGGTTGGAGATTGTTTTTCTATGCTAATGAAGGGAATGAACCTATACATATCCATTGCCGGAAAGGAGATATGGAATGTAAATTTTGGATGGATAAGGCTAATTTTGATCTGGAAGAAGCATTTACATATAATATGTCACAAAAGGATAAGAGAGAAATAAGAAAAATAGTATATGAACATTTCGAGTATATTGAACAACAATGGGATGATTTTCAGAGGAGGCGGCTTCAATGAAAAAATATCATCAGATTAACGATCTAAAATTTGAAGATGATTTCTTGACTCTCACAATAGATGGGAAGGAAAAAAGATTTAAACTTAAAGATATTTCGCCTGCTCTTGAAAAAGCATCAGAAAGAGAGAAGAATACATACGAAATTTCACCTTCAGGGTATGGAATATATTGGCCCTTATTAGACGAGGATATTTCTATAGATGGACTACTTGAAATAGTCCACACACCTAAATGGAAAAAAAAAATCGCATAACAAGTGCATGTTATGTGGAGAGTTTAATTGTGGAAACAGCATGCAGCCCAGTTTAATTATAATCTTCGGAAGATAGCCGAGGACCTAAGGAAAAAACAGGCGCAGTCAGGCCACAAGACTGTCTCTTTTTCCCCTAAGCCGGCTAAACATAAGGCAGCAGATCAGAACAAATAAAAGAGCGGGGTTCGCTAATGGTATATGGAAAAGGGACCTGATCGATGAACCTACAACCCATTAGTTCAGTGTCTGCATTAGCCCTTGAAAAAGGTAGAAACGATCCGGGATTCAGCCTTTTAGATAATTTAAAAACTATTTAAAAATTACAATAGCATCAAAAATAATCCCATCTGGAGTATCAGCATTACAGACAGAGCGGTGGACAAACAAAATAAAGAGGGCCTTGCCGGCGATAAGAAGTGGACAAGAATATATCAAGTTTCGGTTGAAATGGAAAGGGAAAATGAACAAATACTGCCTTAAAAGTAAAGATTTCCTATAAACTTTCTTTCCTTGTTTGTCTCATCCTTTATGCGCCAAATATAGCCGACGTAAACAGTATATTTTGGCAGGATCAAGCCAATTAGTAGCAACATCTTTTTAAAGCAATTCCCCAGTATCATTATCTTTCAAGATGTGGCTCTTCACTGGAACATGCACCCCAAGCTTTGCACAGATATGGAATTAAGGCCATTATTGCTCCAAGCTTTGCTGAAATATTTGCCGGCAATTGCATAAGTTTGGGGATAGTGGGTGTAATGGTTTCTCCAAAAGATGCTGCTGAATTAGCAAATTTTGTCCAACAGTCGCCTCTTTCAGAAATAAAGATTAACTTAGCTGACAAAGACATCACCTACGATGGGAAAATAATTTCCCTCGATATTCCTGAAGGAAGAAGACAAGCATTCTTAAATGGTACCTGGGATGCAATGGCTATTTTACAGAAAAATGAGGAAGGGATAAAAGAAGTCATACAAAAACTAGAATACCTTAATTTCTGATTTTTTCAATTTATATAACTAGTTATCATAAGTCAGTATTGAGATCGGCAATATTTTCATGGCTATATTTCTTTATAAAAAAGCAAGTTCATACCATTCAAAATATATTATGAAAAAGCAAATAGGTATGTTACTTATAGCTATAAGTTTTTTGGCGATGGCCGGACAATTTTCAAATAGTACGACATCTTTTTTAGTCGGTATTCTACTTTTTATTGTAGGTTCTGCATTATATAATAGTTCATCCGACTAATATTTCAGTGCCACACGCCAATGAATAAAAAGAGTCTGACGTCCTTTTTAAATATTCGTTGACAGATAAAACGGTATTATATATAATACCAAATATGGAGAAACTAGAAATAGCCATAGACACAAATATTCTAATTACAGGTTTAAGATCAAGGAGAGGTGCATCTTTTAAATTATTATCTACCATTGGCCAAAATAAATTTAATATTAATATATCTGTCCCATTATTACTTGAATATGAAGCGGTTGCCAAAAAATTAATAGGAAAAATAATTTTAACCGAAGAGGATATAGACGATATTCTCAACTATATCTGTAATGTTTCAAAGTGGAGAGAAATTTTTTACTTATGGCGCCCCTTCTTGAAAGATCAAAAAGATGATATGGTTTTGGAGTTGGCAGTAACTTCTCAATGCGACATGATTATAACTTATAATAAGAAGGATTTTAAAAATGTTGAGAAATATTTTGGCATTCGTCTTTTGACACCAAAAGAGTTTTTGCTTGAAATTGGAGAATTATCATGAGCACCATAAGCATAAGATTACCGGAATCAATTCATGCCAGGATTAAGTTATTAGCAGAAAGGGAAAAAATCTCTATTAATCAACTTATTGTGACCTCCTTGGCGGAAAAATTATCAGCTCTTGATACAGAAGAATATCTCAAGGAGAGGGCAAAGTTGGGAAATCGTTTAAAATTTGAAAAGGCTATCTCTAAAATAGCTGATATTGAACCGGATGAATATGATAAATTGAATTCCTAAAATATAGATGGCAAAGAATAAAGGCGGGAATACCTTTTCTCTCATAACCTACCATTCATGCTCTGCAAGAGACATGGAAATATGATTCGAATGAAGATCTTGAAAGCATTGTTATTCCATTCCAGCAAAAAATCGACTCGTTCAATATACGTCCATAATTGATTATCTAACAACCGGAAATCTATTTTTCTCATTATCTTATAAAGTATCTCAAGAAGCTATCTGCGGTGGCCTATATAAGCGTTTATATAATCATAGAATAAATCCTTCTTATTTTCCTCCCGAAACAAGTATCATAACAGGATAGTATTTCTGCAAAACCCCTCCTTTCAATTCAATGGGAAATACCATGCCAGCGGGCCCCGCTGTGGCATAGGGGAAATTAGCATCCCGGAAAATGAACCGGGAAGCTCCATTATGCCGGGCAAAGTAAATCCTACTCAATGTGAGGCATTAACTATGGTAGCTTGCCAAGTAATTGGTAATGATACTACCATTGCCATTGCAGGGGCTTCCGGTAACTTCGAATTAAATGTTTATAAACCGGTATTAATTTACAATCTAATCCAATCTATTCAACTTTTAGCAGATGCCTCAATTTCCTTTAGCCGAAATTGTGTTATTGGTATTACACCTAACCCTGAAAAAATTGAGTACTATCTAAAAAATTCTCTTATGCTGGTTACAGCACTTAATAATAAAATTGGTTATGATAAAGCAGCCAAGATCGCAAGACTGGCCCATCAAAATGGAACTACCTTAAAAGAAGCGGCTCTAGCCTTGGGCTTTTTAACAGAAAAAGAATTTGATCAACAAATCCAGCCTTCCAATATGATTGGAACATTTTAGAATTTTTCCAAAACTTAAAAGATGAGGGTAAAACTATAAAAACCATACTTTACAGGTTGACCTAAGTATAATAAATCGATATTATATTTGATACGATAAAACGAACAAATAACCATCCATGTGAGAATAGAACAATGAAAAGGCGCTGCTCATTACGGCTTGATCTGATTGGTAATGGGGAGGACTGGGCATGGCGCATGTTCTACCGTACCTGTGGTCCGAATC
>JAUWIR010000557.1 GCA_030605265.1 Pseudomonadota bacterium
TACTCCGCATAATACTTACAAAGTAAGCCTTTCTTGCCATAATCCTTTCACATATTAGCAGCCTGGTTGCGTGCAACCGGGCCATACAGGCTCGATCATGTTTCCCCCGGTGAAGAGATACAGCTTTCATCTTTTTCCGGATACTGGGGGACAAAACCCACCTATAAACGAGTTGTTTTTCGTACAATTTCCGATGCCCGGACACGGGTGATGGCTCTTATGGCCGGTGAAGTAGATGCAGTTGCAGACGTAGGAGCCATCCTTCCTGAACAGGCTGAAGAGGTAAGGCGTTACCCGGGTATTGGAACCATGATTAATGGAAGAGGGGACTTTCAAGCCTAGCCGGGAGACCACTTAAAAAAAATTGGAAATTCTATTAGAGCAAAAAGAGTGGGCAAAAAAAAGATCATTATCCTCATCTATCTAATATTTAAAAAATTTGCATTTCTACTTGATATTAGTTTGAAAAAATTGTTTGACATGCTGAAGACAAAAGAAATGCTATTGCGGAAAAGAGGATAATTGTTGCACCGGAGGCTAGATTAAAGATATAGGATAGCCATAAACCGCCAAGAGTAAAGACTATTGCCAAAACTGTTGAAATGAACATCATTTTTTTTAAACTATGCGTATACTGCATAGCCGTTGCCGCGGGTATAGTTAATAAGGCGATCACCAGAATAATCCCCACAACTCTCATGAGAATTACCACAGTGAGGGCAACAAGACCCAAGAGCGCAAAGTAGAGTAAATCTACCCTCACGCCGGCTATTTTGGCAAATTCCTCATCAAAGGAAAAAGCCAGTAACTCTTTATAGAACAAAGTTACTATGGCTATGATAAGTGCATCTAAAAAAAGCATAAGCAGTATATCCGAAGAGGGCACTGTGAGAATATTACCGAAAAGATAGCTGAAAAGATTTGGAGCATATCCGGGAGTAAGTCCTATGAAGATTACACCTATAGCCATGCCTATGGCCCAAAAAATTCCAATGGTTGTATCCTCTGAAAGCTTACTCCTTTTACTTACTAAACCTATGCCTAAGGCTGAAACAAGGCTGAAAGGAATTACCCCTATAAT
Organism: Pseudomonadota bacterium; assembly: GCA_030605265.1. Classification (GTDB taxonomy): domain Bacteria; phylum SZUA-182; class SZUA-182; order DTGQ01; family DTGQ01; genus JAUWIR01. The sequence goes on from JAUWIR010000557.1 coordinate 1,082, forward strand.
GGGATCTATTCTCAAAAAATACCCCAACCCGATGCCGCCAAAGGAAGCATGGGCAATCCCGCCGCTTATAAAAACGAGGCCTTTCACAACTACATAGCTGCCGATAATTCCACAAGCGATGCCGGCAAGTACGGCGGCAAAGACGGCATTGCGCATAAATTCAAATTGTAAGGCTTCTATCATCTTTAATGCTCCTTCATCACTCTATGGGGAATCCTATGGGCCAACATTTCTATAGGGCACTGATCATAAATTTGTTCTAAATTTTTTATTACTTCCTGTTTTGAATCATGATAGAAAAGCTGTCGGTTAAGACAGGCGATTTTATCTACGTAACTTGAAATTACGCCAATATCGTGAGAAACCAGGACAATAGCCACCTCTCTCCTCAATTTGTTCAATAGCCTGTATAGTCCGTCCTGCATGCGCGTATCAACACCTGCTGCAGGTTCATCAAGAAGAAGAAGTCTCGATTTTGTGGCAAGCGCTCTGGCAATAAAAATTCTTTGTTGTTGCCCCCCTGAAAGTTGACTTATTTGTCTGTTTTTAAATCCGGGCATCTCTACTACATCTAAAGCCTTTTCAGCAATCCGTTTATCTTCATTGGTATACTTTTTCAATATGCCCCGGTGGGCAAGCCGCCCCATTAACACGACCTCCCAGACGCTGATAGGGAACTTTCGATCAAATTGGGCGGCTTGTGGAACATAGCCAATAAATTTTCTCGTTTTAACAGGCGTATTTCCGAAAATCTTTACTTCCCCTTTGATAGGTGTTATGAGGCCCAGGATAACTTTGAGCAGGGTAGTTTTCCCTCCCCCGTTTGGCCCTATCAGCCCTAAGAAATCATATTCCTTAATGGAAAGGGTTACCTCCTCCAATACTGTCCGGCCATCATAAACCACCCGGACATCTTTTAAACTGATAATCTCTTTTCCCCCGGTCATTCCAGGCCCTCAATAAAGGCATTGGTAACCTGTTGCAAATTTTTTTGATAATCTTTTGCCAGCGGATCAATAAAGATAACCTTTCCCTTAATTTCTTCAGCAATGACCCGGGCGCTTTTCTTACTATATTGAGGTGAGGCGAAGACGACTTTTATATTATGTTCTTTGGCAAATTTTATAAGGTTTGCTAATTCCTTAGCTGTGGGTTCCTTCCCGCAATGTTCAACTGCTTTTTGTTCAAGACCGTATTCAGAAGCAAAATATCCCCAGGCAGGATGAAAAACCATAAAGGATTTATTAATGAGAGTAGACAAATTTTTCTTGATTTCTTGATGAAGACCCTCTAACTTAGCTTTAAGTTGTAGAGCGTTTTGATTATAAAACTCCCTGTTTTGGGGATCGACTTTGATGAGAGCATTTTGAATATTCCTGACCATGATTATTGCATTGACAGGTGAAAGCCATACATGAGGGTCCTTTGTATGAAGGCGCTGATCGCTATCCTTGGCGTGATGATTTTCATGATCTTCATGATGATGGTCGGAGGGGTCCTTATGATCTTCATCTTCCTTATTCTGTTTATCCTCATGATAGTGCTGATGATGGTGATGCTCCTCTTCTTCATGATGATGGTGGTCACCCATATCCCTTAACAGAATTCCTTCCGAACTATTACAGACCAACATGTTCTTATTTAGAGAAATAAGTTTATCTATCCAAATCAGCTCAAATTCAATCCCTGAACCAACCTTTATAAATATTTCGGCTTGACTCATCTTTTTCAACTGACCGGGTGTCGGCTCATAGGTATGAGGAGTGCTGCCCGGTAGGACCATGACTGATACATCCACCTTATTCTTGCCTATATTTTCTACAAATTCCGCCAGGGGAAGGATTGTTACCACTATCCCTATTTTTCCCCCCTGCTCTTTTCTTACCCCGGGCCAAGCCACATTACTGCTTACGATTAATAACATAATAAAAAGTAAAAAATTCATTATCCTTTTAGTAGACATATATTCCCTCCTTATTAAATAGAAATGATTTCTATTTATAATTGATGAAATTATTATTGTCAAGATTTTTTTAATTATTTATAGAATTATTGCCTATACTTAATCTATTCTGAGATTTGTTTACTATCTATAAAGGAGGGTCAAGGACATACCAAAGGAAGGAATGTGGAGGAGGCTTCATGAAGTTAATTATTGGAATTTCTCAATTTCTCAGCTACTTTCACTTTTCATTTTTATCTTTACATTCCAGGCAAATACCTTCAAATGACAAAGAGTGGGATACTATTTGAAAGCCATTTACTTCCATTTTATCATAGGTATTATATGCGAAATATTCACCTATTTTTCCACATTTAATACAAAAAA
>JAUWIR010000561.1 GCA_030605265.1 Pseudomonadota bacterium
AGTTACGTAAACCATATGTGCCATACAATCCGAGGCGGTTATTACCACCATACAACCCTGTTCCTAAGCCCAATCCACCATAAAGATTACCCGAACCATATGTGCCATACAATCCGAGACTGTTCAGCCCTCCAAACCCTGTTCCTAAGCCCAGACCGCCATAAAGATTACCCAAGCCATATGTGCTGCCGTTCAATCCACCGTATAGCCCATAAATATTACTGGAAGAATTTCCCAGAAGCCCGGGTGTATAACCGACTCCATATAAGCGGTTACTACCATAAGTTGAACCATAATAAGCCGGACTTCTTTGTGCAAAGAGAAAAAGAAATGAAAGAAGAATGAGAATAGAAAAAATTTTAAACTTCATAAACCTACCCTAACCTTTCTTTAAAAATGAGTAACTGGTTTTAAAAAAAATAACTTGAACTTGTTTAAATAATGAGTAACCTGTTTAAATAATTGATTTTTTTTATTGAAATAGTAATAAATTTATTTTTCTAAAAAGCTTAATAAAAAATAATCTAGATAAAAAAATCAGCAGGTTATTATCGATGTAGATAAAATTTTTAAGGTTTCATGAGATTTGAAATTTTTATTTATGGGGGATATTGTTCGATTGATTATTATTTTGGGCCCTCGTTTTAAAAAGAACAATTTTGCAATTCTTTTTAGACACAGCCATCTTTTTAGGAACATAAAATTTACTAAAAATTCCTTGCCGGAATGAACTAATCTCATTGTCTTTGAAAATATTTTATTGCTTAGGTGTTTAAAGTGGAGTAACTTTTTTATTTGTGAAAGCCGTAAATTACCTGGAAGTTCCATAAATTCGCAAATGTCTACATGAACACAGTGAACATACTCGGAACCATCAAGCAAACTAAGTGAACAAATGATATAGGTGAGAAAAATAACCACAATGAATAAAAAGATTTTTGGGGGGTTTTTTGATTTATTAGTCATACAATTAATATGATTAAAAGTAACCGGCAATTAAAAAAAATAATCAAAAATAGTGTCTATAAAAATAGTGTCTATCTATATTTATCTGGCTTTATTTATCTGGATTATGAGAAATTAAAAAAGATACCTATTCTAATTTTAAAAATATAGAAGATTAGCTTTTTTAAAAACAGCTTATCAATGCACATAAATAACGCAATGATCATGCCATTCCCAAAGTTATTTAAATATAGCGAGTTCTCATGTATTGATTAACTTTTAAGGAAAATTTGTTTCATTTTTGAAAAAAAAGAAGAGAAAAATCATCTCTATTAATGGATACATGTTACTAGCCAATGTAAAAAAATAGTAACTAGCTCCAAAAATATTTATAGCTTCACTTTTTTTATATTTTTATCATAATAATAAAACATTCATCAGTCATATAATTTCCTATTTTCTATTCTTAATTTCTTAGACAAATCTCTAAGGTTACTTACAAATACAATTTCAAGTTTCGCAAATGGGATTGTCGTTCCAAATTTGGAACAAGGATAAACACTATAGTCAGGAAGAGGTATCACCTTTTACCGGAAAGCATGGAATAAGTCATTTGATAAGGCATAAAAAATCTAAGAACCGGAAAAATAAAGGCAGATAACTTGCATTACTTTAACTGTAAGGGATATGAATAAAATTAAACACTAAATAGTAATGGATTTTACTTTATTAAATGTAAAAACATAGATCTCAAAAATTTTTATGAAAAAAAAATCAAATAAAATAATCATCAGCATCTTAGTACCATTTTTAATGGTATTTATAACAATTTTCCTTACTCATATGGGTCTTCAAACGAACCTTATTGATCAGGAACTAGATCAGTTCACTAATGAAAATTTGATTGCTCAAATTCAAATAATAAAAAACTATTTCATAGCTGAAGAAGTAAAAGGACCAATGCAAAGATTGCATTGGATAATGACATCAATCCTTTCGGATATCTTAGAGGACCCTCAGGAAACTCAAAATATCTTGTCCTCTCATTTAGGTATTATGAAAAACGATTTAAATTTAAATCATGTTGCCCTTTTTAATATACAAGGTAAATTAATTGCCGAACAGTCTATCTCCTCTGAATATAAACCTGAAAATCTCACAGAATTTCAGGAATTAATTCTACAAAAGAAAGTAAAAAATGAGACTTATGGAATTGATAAGACATCCGAGGGGCTGGTTTTAAAAATTATTTTCCCAATCCGCAGTCTGCGGGAAGGAATTGTCGGCTATATTTCAGCTATCCGGTATTTGGATCATCTGTTTTTTGAGAGGATTCATCGGCATACCGGACTGCAAGTGTTGATCTTTCGAGAGGAGAAAGTCCTTTACAGCTCCATTCCTATGGAAGGCCCCTTTTCTATGCCTGTAAAAATTCAACAAAAATTTTCCCCTCACTCTACTGCTGCTCACGCTACTGAGAGAATCTACATCTCTGATACTGAATACCACGCCAGCTGTTTTCCCTTACAAAATTTTAACACTCAGATGGTGGGGGCCATTATGCTTGTTTCCAGCCTGGAGGGAAAAAAACAGAGTTTAAAAAAGATTGTGCTCACCCTTTTATGGGCCTCTCTTATTGGATGCGCTTTGCTTTTATTTTTAGGATTTCTCATCAGTAAAGGAATCACTACCCCTATCGATCAGCTCATTAAGGCAACCAACCGGGTCTCTTCAGGTGATTTAACTACTACAGTGAAAGTTCAGTCCCATAAAGAGCTTATTGCCTTATCTGAAGCCTTTAACACTATGACCGAAAACCTCAAAAGGACCTTAATCTCCAAAAATTATTTTTATGGCCTGATCAACTCCATTAATGATCTTCTGATTATCGTCTCCCCACACGATCACCTCATTGAATTCGCCAATCAATCAACACTAAGGCTTTTGGGATACTCAAAAGAGCAGTTAATTGGAAAACCCTTCCACCTGCTCTTCAGCAAAGATTATCCCTTAGAGGGAATGACCCCTGAGAAAATTGCCCAAAAAGGCATTGATTATACCTGTTCTATGAAAACAAAAGATGGAAAAATTATTCCTGTCAGCTTCTCCTGCTCGATTACCTGGGATGAGAAATCCCAACAGATGCAAATTGTGGGAGTTTTCCGAGATATCCTGAAAAGGGTAGAGGCTGAGGGAAAAGTTAAAGAAGAACGTGATAAACTGAATGCATTAATTAATACTACCAATGACTTAATTTATATTCGCAATCACAGGGGAGAAATTACCTTTGTCAGCCATGCAGTTAAAAATATCCTTGGTTACTCCCCGGAGGAATTCTACCATCTTGCTTTTGAGAAACTGCTCACTAAAAATCCTCTTAACCAAAATTTCATTGAATCGCCGACCCGCTGGGGCAAAGGGGAAAAATTGGG
>JAUWIR010000197.1 GCA_030605265.1 Pseudomonadota bacterium
CGTGACAATGGGGTACAGAGCCTTGGGGGTTCTTGATGGGGACACTGTGACATGGTTCTGGGTGGGGAGCCACGACGATTACGAGCGGTTTTTCGGATGAGAGAGAAGCCATAACAAAAGCCTGTTATGTGATGGGTGAGTTTTGCTACCATTGCGGTAGAGTATTTAATATCTGCCAAACAAGGCTTGTAAAAATAAAAGGTAAAGGTATTTTATTTCACCATGAAGGACATGAAGAGCATGAAGATTTTTTTATTCCTTCATGCCCTTCATGGTAGAAAAAAAAATAAAGAGGAGTCGAAATTGAAAATCACCGGATCTGAAATTTTTGTTCGAAGTCTTAAAGAAGAAAAAGTTAAACATATCTTTGGCTTTCCCGGGGCTACAATTTTAGGGATTTACGACCAACTTTATGAAGAAACGGAGATACAGCACCTTCTGGTCCGACATGAGCAGGGGGCGGTGCATGCAGCAGACGGATATGCCCGTGCCTCGGGGAAACCCGGGGTATGTTTAGTCACCTCCGGGCCCGGGGCAACCAATATTGTCACCGGACTGGCGACTGCCTTCATGGATTCAATCCCTTTGGTAGCTTTTACCGGTCAAGTCCCCACCTCCATGATTGGCAACGATGCTTTTCAAGAAGCTGATATTGTCGGGATTACTCGGTCCATCACCAAACATAACTACTTAGTAAGTCATGTCAAAGACTTGGCTAAAACCATCAAGGAGGCTTTTTATATTGCCACAACCGGAAGACCGGGGCCTGTGCTGGTGGACCTGCCCAAAGATGTGCTTTTAGATGAAACAGAATTTCATTATCCTGCCGAGGTTTCCATTCGTGGGTATAAACCGAATTATATTGGGCACCCGAAACAGATCCAATCCGCCTTAAAATTGATTGCCAAGGCCAAACGCCCGATTATTTATTCCGGAGGGGGCGTGATCCGCTCAGGGGCCATGGCCGAATTATTGACCTTTGTTGAAAAAGCAAAAATCCCTATTACCAATACTCTTTTAGGTCTGGGAGGGGTCCCCGGAGATCATCCTCTTTTTTTAGGAATGCTGGGAATGCATGGAACAAAATACGCTAACCTTGCGGTCACTCAGTGTGATCTCCTTGTTGCCATAGGGGCTCGATTTGATGACAGAGTAACAGGGAAATTGGAAAAATTCGCCCCAAAAGCAAAGTACATACATCTAGATATTGATCCTGCGGCTATAAGCAAAAATGTTCAAGTAAACCTTCCCATTGTAGGCGATGCTAAATTAATCCTTCAAAAACTCAATGAAGCGGTTTCCCCTGGTGACTATTCTGCTTGGATCAAGCAAATCGAAAAATGGAAAAAGGAGTTTCCCCTTTCTTATCAAAAAAGTGATAAAGTAATCAAACCTCAGTTTGTCATAGAGCAAATCTATGAAATGGTGAAAGATCGAGCCATCATTTCAACCGAAGTCGGACAACATCAGATGTGGGTGGCTCATTATTATAAATTTAATGAAAAAAGGACCTTAATCACCTCTGGCGGGCTTGGTACTATGGGGTATGGTTTCCCGGCGGCGATTGGAGCTCAAACAGCCTGCCCGGATAAAATCGTTTTTGATATTGCCGGCGACGGGAGTTTTCAAATGGTGTCACAGGAATTGGCCATGGCTGTTCAATATCAGTTGCCGGTGAAAGTAGCCATCCTGAATAATCAATACCTGGGAATGGTGCGACAATGGCAGGAACTATTTATGAATAAGCGATATTCAGGGACCCCTATGGAATATGCCCCTGATTTTGTTAAACTGGCTGAGGCATATGGAGCTGTTGGCTTGCGGGCGACTAAACCAACAGAGGTAAAATCCGTCATTAAAGAGGCGATTTCAATTAATAAACCCGTTGTTATCGATTTTAGAATAGCCAGGGAGGAAAATGTATTTCCCATGGTACCTGCAGGCGCGGGAATCGGAGAGATGATATTATCATAAATAGAGTTAAAAAAAGGCACAGAGGCACAAAGGCACAAAGTTTTTAAAAATAGAGATTATTAATTATTTATAAAGAAAGGATTTCCTGTGAAAAAAACAGGCGCAAAAATATTTGTTGAAACCCTGCGGGAGCATAAAATAGGTACGGTATTCGGTTATCCCGGCGGAGTGCTCTTGCCTATTTATGATGAACTGTATCATGCGGACATTCGACATATTCTGACCCGGCATGAACAGGGAGCCATTCATGCGGCCGATGGATATGCCAGGGCCACAGGAAAAACAGGGGTCTGCATAGCCACATCAGGCCCGGGGGCCTGTAATTTAGTTACCGGGTTAGCCACGGCTTTTATGGATTCGGTGCCTTTAGTGGCCTTTACCGGGCAAGTACCTACTACCATGTTAGGGAACGATAGTTTCCAGGAGGCTGATATTTACGGGATTAGCATCCCTATCACTAAATATAATTATTTGGTCAAAGAAACATCACACCTTAAAGAAATCATGTATGAAGCTTTCCACCTGGCCAATTCCGGGCGACCGGGGCCCGTCTTGATTGATCTTCCTAAGGATGTCCAGGCGATAGAAATTAACAATCCCCCCATTCCCAAACTTACTCTTCCTCAAAAGCCTAAATGTCCTGTTGAGGAGCGCAATAAAAGGATAGAGGAAATTGCCGCTCTTATTCAGGATTCAAAATGTCCGGTTATCTATGCAGGGGGAGGCATTATTATTTCCGGGGCCAACGAAATTTTACAAAAACTGGCTGAAAAAATCTCTGCTCCGGGAACTACCATCCTAATGGGAAAGGGAGGTTTTCCTGAAGATCATGAATTAAGTCTTGGAATGTTGGGAATGCATGGAACACGTTATGCCAATTATGCGGTTTCGGAATGTGATTTACTGCTGGCTGTTGGGGCCCGGTTTGATGATCGTGTAACAGGAAAAGTCAGTACTTTTGCAGCCAAAGCAAAAATTATTCATCTTGATATTGACCCGGCAGAGGTGGGAAAAATTATCCAAACCGATGCATTTGTTATTGGGGATGCTCAAGAAGTTCTTGAGTTATTGTGTAAGAAAGTAAAGAAAAAAACCAATAAAGAGTGGTTAAAGCAAATTCATGCTTGGAAAAAAGAATATCCTCTTTCATATGAGAAAAAAAGTAATGTAATCAGCCCTCAATATGTGGTAGAGCAAATTTATGAACAGACAGCCGGTCAGGCCATTATTACAACGGAAGTTGGGCAAAACCAGATGTGGGCTGCCCAATATTTTAAAACCTCCAAACCTCGTACTTTTATCACCTCAGGGGGCCTTGGCACTATGGGCTATGGCTTTCCGGCTGCTATTGGCGCCAAAACGGGTTGCCCTGAGAGGATAGTTTTTGATGTGGCTGGGGACGGCAGTTTTCAAATGAATATTCAGGAATTGGCTACAGCAGTTTATAACAAAATTAATGTGAAAATAGCTCTTTTGAATAATGGATGTCTTGGCATGGTTAGACAGTGGCAAGAGATTTTTTATGGACGCAGATACTCTCAGACTACACTTCAGGGGAACCCTGATTTCGTAAAAGTTGCCGAAGGGTATGGGGCTGTGGGTATTCGGGTTGAAAAACCTAATGAGGTCCCCTCAGCTATTCAAAAAGCAATTGAAATAGATCGGCCTGTAGTAATTGATTTTCATGTTGACCCGGAGGCGAACGTATTCCCCATGGTACCCCCGGGAGGAGCTATTAATCAAATGTTAGACAGGGAACAAAAATGAGACATATAATTTCAGTTTTAGTACGAAATCATCCTGGCGTACTATCCCATGTGGTAGGACTATTTACTCAAAGATCTTATAATATTGAAAGTTTAGCTGCCGGTGTTACCGAAAATCCGGAGATTACCCGGATTACCATTGTTGTTACAGGGGATGAAAGGGTCCTGGATCAGATGATGAAACAGGTCAACAAATTGGTGGACGTCCTTCAGGTAAATGATTTAAAATACAGCCAGGCCATCACCCGGGAATTGGCTATTATCACCATCAAAACATCTCCCCAATCCCGCAGAGAGGTCATTGAAATTGCCAATGTATTCAATGCGAAAATTGTTGATATGTCTGAGGATACGATAACTTTGGAACTTTCGGGCACGGAAAGGGTCTTGCAGAATCTGGTACGTTTACTGAATCCAGCCAATATTGATGAAATGGCCCGAACAGGAACCATAGCCCTTTCTCTGAAAAGCTCAGAACAATAAAAATTAGTATTTTACATTATGTTTTATAATTCACCACGGAGACACTGAGGCACGGAGAAAACTCTATTTGCGCAGGTCTTTTGATTTTTCTTTGTGTCTCCGTGAATGGTTTGTTATCATCATTAAATAAATATTAAAAAAAGGATGGGGCCTTGCGACATACCATATCAGTTTTTGTAGAAAATAAATTTGGGGTATTGGCGAGAATTGCCAGTCTATTTAGTGCTCGTGGGTATAATATTGATAGTCTGTCTGTAGGTGAAACCACAGATCCGACTATCTCCCGGATGACCATTGTTACTCAAGGTGATGATCAAATTATTGAGCAGGTAATCAAACAACTTCGTCGATTAATGGAAGTAATAAAGGTTATTGATTTGACCCAAAGCGATTTTATTGCCCGAGAGATGGTCCTTATCAAGGTGGAGGCCAATCAAGATCATAGAGCGGAAATTCTCCGGATTGCCGATATCTTTCGGGGCAAAATAATTGATGTTAATCCTAAAACAATGACTATGGAAGTAACTGGAGATGAAGGGAAAATAAAGGCCCTCATAGATTTATTCAAACCCATTGGAATTAAGGAAATAGCCAGAACAGGGAAAGTTTCCATGGCCAGAGGGAAACAAGAAAAACAGCAGTAAAAACAGCTCAACAACTGTATTACTAGGGAGACGAGATAATGGCGAAAATGTATTATGATAATGATGCTGATTTGCAATTACTTCAAGGAAAAACAATTGCAGTCATAGGTTATGGAAATCAAGGGGCCGCTCAGGCTAAAAATCTAAAAGACAGCGGGCTTCAACTGATTGTAAGCGAAGTCAAGGGGAGCCCTCAGTGGATTCAGGCTGAAAAAGACGGTATGCCGGTAATGACTACACCAGAGGCTGCAGCAAAGGGTGACGTGGTTCAAATTCTTATTCCCGATCAATATCAGGCTGATGTGTATGCCAAAGATATCAAAGAGCATATGACCTCTGGGAAGGCTTTGGTTTTTTCCCATGGTTTTAATATCCATTTCGGTCAGATAGTACCACCTCCCGACATTGACGTTTATATGGTTGCGCCCAAGGGTCCCGGGTTTTTAGTACGTGAGACGTATGAACAAAATAAGGGAGTCCCCGCTCTTATTGCCGTGCAGCAAGATGCAAGCGGAAAAGCAAAAAGTCTGGCCCTAGCTCATGCCAAAGGAATCGGGGCGACAAGGGCCGGGGTATTAGAAACAACTTTTGCTGAAGAAACGGAAACAGATTTATTTGGCGAGCAGGCGGTTTTATGCGGTGGATTAAGTGAATTAATCAGGGCTGGGTTTGACACCCTGGTAGAGGCAGGCTATCAACCGGAAGTAGCTTATTTTGAATGTCTCCATGAAGTAAAACTTATTACCGATCTTATTAATTCAAGAGGGATCAGCGGTATGAGAATGGCCATTAGCGACACTGCCGAATATGGAGATTTAACCAGAGGAACCCGGGTGATCAATGCGGATGTCCGGGCTGAGATGAAAAAGATATTAGGTGAAATTCGTTCCGGTGAGTTTGCTCGAGAATGGATTTTGGAAAATAAAGCGAATCGTCCGGTTTATAATGCCATTAAAAGGAATCAAAAAGAACATCTTATTGAAAAAATTGGCGCCGCTATTCGAGGTATGATGAGCTGGTTAAAGGGCTAATTATGGGAATACCGGTTGCTAAAGAAGGATGGCCTTTTATCTTGTTTTCTCTCTTTCTTTCCCTTTTGGCTCTGCTGACAGGATTTCTCCTGTCGGCAGGGCTTCTTTTTTTACTCACTTTATTTATCCTCTTCTTTTTCAGAGATTTCGAGAGGGCAATCCCCTCTGATCAAAAGGTTATTGTTTCACCTGCAGATGGAAAAATCATCAACATTCGGGAAATTCCTATTGAAGAAAATTTGGGATCTCCCAGCATTCGCCTGAGTATATTTATGTCCATTTTTAATTGCCACGTCAATCGGGCCCCTTTTGATGGAAAAGTTGTCAAAAAAATTTATAATCCCGGGAAGTTTCTTCCTGCTTTTAGGGAAAAAGTTTCCGAGCTTAATGAGCAAACAACAATTTATTTAAATACGAAAGCCGGACTTCTGCGGGTGACCCAAATTGCCGGTTTAATTGCCAGAAGAATTATTTGCAGAGTGCAGGAGGAAAACAAAATCCAAAAAGGGGAAAGATTTGGTCTTATTAAATTTGGATCAAGAGTTGATTTATATGTTCCTAAAAATAACATCCAAATTAAAGCAAAGGTAGGGGATAAGGTTAAAGCAGGTGAAACTGTTTTAGCTCGTATTATAAATTAATTACACTTTTAAAAAATTATTCTTAATATACTCTGCAAAAATATATCTATCCGAATCATTGAAATCTATAAAACAAGCCCCAATGCCCGGTAATTGAAAGGGGATCTCCCAAGGTCTAAACCAGACCACCTCCATAGTCACTTGGATTGGTTTTTCAACAAGGTCATGAATCTGCACAATGAGTTCCTCTTTCTCCTTAAACAAGTGAGTAGTAGTAACAAATAGTCCTCCCTGAGATATATCCAAAGTATTAGCGCGAATAAGATTTTGATTTTTCTTTTGAACGATTAACCGAAGGATAGATTTAAATCGCACATATTTTCGAAGATTAATAAATGCAGAATCCTCTTCTTTTAATTTTTTAAAATAGTTATCAAGAAAACCGACCAACTCTTCCACTGTACGCTGCTCTTGAAGAATAACCTCTACTCTTTGGTTTCTCGGACGGATTTTGAAAATGGGGGGTGGATAAGAAAGAGAGTTCATCTTTTCTATCTGCAATTGACCGGATCCAAAGCTTAAACGAAGATCAACAAAAACTAAATCATAGTAGGTTTGTAGGCATATACGATAAGCTTCATTTAAATCTTTTACCATATCAAAGGTAATGACCTTTTCAAGATACCGGCAATATTTTGTTATATTGCCTTCCTCTGCAACAACAAGAAGTATCCTGCCGTCGGGTATTTTCATTGATTCATTCCTTGTTATAGGGTAACGGTAACAATTCAGCTTACCACTGAGGCACAGAGACACAGAGAAAAATCAAAAGGCAAGCATCTTATCTGTGCTGTAAGTTTTTCTTCTAAAATCATTTCTTAGTGCCTCTGTGTCTCAGTGGTGAACTAATTACGGGTAATGCGTTTATTGTAAAAAAGGTGAAATAGATAGTAGAAATTTTTTTCAAAAAATTATAGTATAAATCGAAGGCATCCTTCATTTCTCAGTTTACACTTTATTTTTTCACCATGAAGGACATGAAGAGCATGAAGATTTTTTTATTCCTTCTTTTCCTTCATGCCCTTGTATAGTAAAAAAATAAAAAGTCTAAGTGTAAACTACATTTCGTGGTGGATAAAAGATGCCCGATTCTTTTAAGAAATATTAAAAAAAATATGGAGATAAATGA
>JAUWIR010000218.1 GCA_030605265.1 Pseudomonadota bacterium
AGGAAAAAAAAGTTTCAGGGAGAATAAGAGTGGGAAGGTTCTGTTCTCTCACTATCTTGGGAAGACGTTTTGGGCTTTTCATCCGGAAAAAGGAGGGCATATGAGAAGACAGCGACAAGAAAACCTCCGGATCATCAGTTACCGCCAAAAGCCCCTGATGATCTTGAAGAATGGAAGAAATAAGGTGGAATTCTTTTTGACAATGCCTTTCAGTGATGACCCGGCAAAGGTTGGCATACCCTTGATCACCATTTGAATAGAGGAGAATACTTTTTCCCCCGGAGGTGATCCTGGCCGCAATAACAGGACGAAGCTCATACTTTTGGCAGGCGTGTAAAAACTCCGGCAGGGCACAAAGATTATTCTGATCAATCAAGGCTATACTTTCATACCCCAGCTCTTTGGCCCTTTGGCAAAGAAATTCAGGAGAGAGCACTCCCTGCAAAAAGGAAAACCAGCTCACTCCATGAAGACAGCAATTCGTCAAATCTTCCCCTCCCCTGCCCTCTTTCATACTGTACAATTAACTATTTTTAGACAGGATAACAGGATTATAACAGCAATATAATCACCTTCAGATTATGATGAATCTTTGGATTTGTATCATGTTTATCCTGTTATCCTGTCAAATATTTTTTTACGTTAGTAAATCTAAAATTCTAATTGCTCAGTCGGCCTCTTTTCAGGCCTGCTTTCCCCAAAAAGTAATGGCTTTTGGCCCAAATTTTGTTCTGATACTATCAAGTGCCTTCATCAGTTTTCTTTCCTTCTCTACCTTTCCAAAAAGATCAAGCTGGCCATAGGGAAAAGTCAATCGGGAAAGCTTCATAACCATTCTACTCAAGCGAATCCTTCTTGTATAGGCACTATAAAGAAGGGGCAAGAACTGTTCAAAAAGGCTCAAGTCCCCGCAGATCGGCGTTTTCAAAAGAAGCTGTCGCTTTTTTGATACTCCGTCGGCATACCGGACAGCCAGCTCCAATTTCCTGGCTGCCAGCCGCATTTTCCTCAATTGAAACCCGGCCTTTGAGACAAGCTGAAACAGGGCCTTCTCTATCAGACGATCATCATTGGTTTGCCCCTCAAACACAAAGGATTCCTGCACAAAGGGCTCCGGTGCTTTATACTCACGCACGGGGGTATCATCCACCCCTTGGGCCAGAATGCGGATCTCGCCTGCTTTTGGTCCAAAGGCTTCATGAAAGGTCTCTTCTGAAAAGGTTACTAAATCCCCTATCACCTTTAGATTAAATTGCCGGAGCATGGCAATTATTTTTTGATCAAGCCCGGGCAGATAGGACAGGGGCAAAGGGGCCATAAAATCAGCCTCTCCGCCGGCCATGATCTCGCACAAGCCGGCAGGTTTAATCACTCTGGCGGCCACTTTGCTGACCAGTTTATTCCGGGCTAAGCCAACCGCGCAAGAGAGACGAAATTTTTCCAAAATAGTTTTTTTGAGCCGATCTGCCGTATCAAGGGCGATCCCCCACAGTCTGTCGGTCCCAGTGAGATCAACAAAAAAATGCCCGGGCCCGGCCGGCTCAAGCCTTGGGGAAAGTTTTGTTAACTCTCCTAAAACAGCACAACCGGCTCGATCGTACAGCTCAGGGCATGGATCAAGCACCCTTAAATCAGAACACCTCTTCTTGGCTGAATCAAGAAGCATCCCCCGATAGATCCCGGCCTGGCGTGCCTTTTGTGATACATCCAAGAGAATGCGCCGAGCACTCCCGGGTGTGGCCACAACCACGGGATAAGAAAGGAGCCTCGGCTGAAGGGCTACGGCTACGGCAATAAAAAAATTGGCTATATTAAGGTGAAGAATATGCCGTTCTTTCTCCTGAAATATTATCTGCCTATTGTCCATAGGTATCTTCTCCTGCCTCCTCTGCTTCTCCTCTGCATTTTTTGCTGAAGGATTACTCACATAATAACTGATCGGCATTTTGAAATAATTATACTGAACAAATGAACAGTATACAAGATAAAAAATAATCAAATAGTTTCGATTCTGATCGAACCTATTTGACAATAATTTCGATCAGAGGATAATAGATAGGCAAAGGAGGGAAACATCTATGGAGGATTTATATTATGCCTATAATCCTTGGTGGGAGGGTAAAGAGTTCGATTCAGGGATCCCTCGTCAAGAATACCTAAAAGAGCTTGAAAAACCATTTCAACGGAAGCAGATCGATATTATTATCGGCTCAAGAAGAGTGGGAAAGACCACTTTTTTAAAACAGCTTATAAAAAATTGTCTTGAAAAGAGTATCTCACCCAAAAAAATATTATATCTTGCCTTGGATAATCCTCGTTTTATGAATACCTCTCTTTCTGATCATTTAAAATATTTTAGAAAGCTATTTATGCACTCTCGATCTGAAAAGCTTTATCTCTTTTTTGACGAGGTCCGGGAGAGCCCAAATTGGGAGGCTGAATTAAAAGCTATATATGATCTGGAAAAGGTTAAATTAGTCTGCACTGGTTCAACTGCGAGCCTTATTAAGCAGCAAGGAGGAAAACTTACCGGAAGACAGATTATTACCTCAATCTATCCTCTCACTTTCAAAGAATATCTTACTTTTAAAAACATCTCACTTAGCAGATCAGAGGATTATAAATACGAAAAACTCCTGGAAGATTTCTTAACTATTGGCGGTTATCCGGAAAATGTTCTTCAACCATCCATTGACTATATGAATAATCTTATTGATGATATTATTGCTCGCGACATTGTCAGGCTGCATAAAATGAAGAGAGCTGATGTTTTAAAAAATTTATTCACCATTATGGCCGGTACAGTAGGGTCTCGGTCAAGCTTTAACAAAATAGCCAAGTTATTGGGAATCACTGTTGACACGGTGAAAGAATATGTAAGTTATTTTGAAGAAGCTTTTCTTATACAATTATTAACCAAATGGTCTCCCTCCCAGGCTGATAAAATATACGCTCAAAAAAAAATCTATCTTTATGATACCGGCATAAAAACCCTTTTGACTGGTAGTGGCGATATGGGTGCTAAAGTAGAAAACCTTATCTTCCGTCATCTCCTCAAAAACAATGTCAATAATGTAGGCTATTACGCTGAAAGCGAAAGAGAACTGGATTTTGCCTGTGGCAATTTTACCTCTCCTAAGGCAATAGAGGTAAAGTACGACAGCCGATTTGATTGGCAGGACAAAAGATTCAGAGGAGTGAAACTTTTTCTTAAACGATATCCCCAGACAAAAAAAATAACTATCATTACCAAAGATGTTGAAGAAACTATCCAGGATAATAAGGTGACAATTTCGATAATTCCAGCCTGGAAATATCTCCTCTCCAGTTAGATAGGCAGGCTATCCGTCTAACGCGGGTCACTCTTATAAAAAAATGAATCTCGCAAAGACGCAAAGATCGCCAAGAATATGAAGGAACGGGGATTGAAAGCTAAACGGCAGGTGCCAATATCTATTAAATATCAATTAATTAAATTTGATAAAGGATTCCTGGCTGAAATTGGGAAGGCTTTAATGAAAACCGGCCTTACGCGTACGATTTCTGGCCATGAAGAGCCGAAGTAAAAATCTTTGCGCTCTTTGCGTCTTGGCGAGAGAACAATACGATAAACACTCCAACCTTGCCTGTCTTGTGCAAATAGTAGGCATCTTTTTTCCCAATGATCAGAATATATGCAAAAATTTTCTCATTTTTTACCTGCCGATTACGCTCATTCATCATATAACCTATTGAATAAAAACTTTTAAATTAATTTACTACCTTCTTTCTATTTAAAAAGAAGTTGATGGCACTCTCTTTGCATTATTCGAAAAGTTAAATTAATATAAATATAAATATAATTTTATGAATAAAGGAAAACGAAAAATGGAATAAAACCCATTAAAAATTGTAAAAATTTACAAAAAAACAGTACCTTTCATTTCCTTCATAGGGTAAAAGGGATAAATTAAAAAGTCAGCACTTTCGGGGGGGAGTTACGATGTTCATGCTGTTGTGGATAAGAAGAAGGGTACTCATACAAGGTGCCTTTCTAGTAGCCTGTTGTTGCTTTAGCCTCTTAGGGAATCCTCGGATTATTCAAGCCGGACAAGGAGATTTACCCCATCGTGTTCATTTGGAGCTTGCCAGAGGGCCCCATCTTAATGATTGCATGGAATGCCACACCGGGTCCCACCCAAAAAAAAGAAATGTCAACTTTGATAAGTGTGTCCCCTGCCACAGCCCTGACGGAATCTATAATGGAATGGAAGACCCGGAGTTTGGGGCCAAGATCAATTGGGGGAATGGCGCCTATTCTCAAATTTATGATGATCTGGGTCGGCTTCGGCCAGGAAAAGAAAAATGGTGTATTGGCTGCCATGATGATGGGACTTGTGAAACAAAAGAAGTTTCCGCCCCCAATGTTGCCGGCCAATCTATGAGCGGTGATTGGCAAAGCCCGGCAAGGATAGAGGAAACAAATATCCCGGGGGCCTATAGCCTATTGGACGGCAACTTGGAAACCGGCAATACGGATAAGGGAGACTATATTATATTTGATTTGGGCGCTGCCGTTCCTATCTCTCACCTTAGGCTTTATATGTCGCCAAATAGCGCAGTTATGTGGAAAGTGGAAGGAGTGGTTGATCTTGATTCCGGTTCATGGACAAAAATTTTATTAGGACAGGCGCGTCAAGGAGGCAGACCTGTTTGGTTGTCGGAATCAAAGGAAGGCTGGTGTGAAACAAGAATAGATAAGTTCATACCGATTCGATATATTAAGATGACTAGAAAAGGGCCCCCAATTGGTAAAAATTTCCTTAGAGAATTTCAATTTAAGGGGGACCTGGAATATGGCTATTACTTTACCGGCCATAAAATTTCCTGCGATTACTGTCATACAACCACCACGGAACATATAGACGGGCAAGCCAGGACCTATAGTGCCTGGGACCCCAACAATACCTATCAAAAAGGGTATCGCCTCATCAATGTATATGAAGAGGAAGAACCCAAGATCCCCATGCAGGTTCCTCGGAAAAATTTTTTTGAAGACACAAGAACAAGTAATGACTTTGCTCTTTGCTTTGCCTGCCATGATAAATATAAACTCTTAGGGGACGCCGTGGTTGAACCGGATAGCAATTTCTATCAAACCCCTTTACAGACAAACTTTTGGGATAAAAATTATTACGAAGATTCGAATCTTGATCCGGATCAATATACCAATAATATGCACTTCTTGCATTTACAGGATTATGGCAATGGAAATCATCGGCGCTGGGACTCTGACTGGAATGGGTCAAAAGACTCTCCAATAAGCTGCACTGCCTGCCACAATGTGCATGGCTCCCCCAGCCCGGCCATGATGCGACATGGTGAATTAGTCAGCCCTCCGGGAACTACTGATTGGGCGCCCATGTTCAATCTTTTCTACTTCAATGAAAATGGGGAAATTGATACGAATTTAGCCAATGCACAAGAAAGTTCCGGGGGAATTACTCAATTCTATTCAGGGGGTCGCGGGGAACCTTATAAAAATCATACCTGCCAAATGTGCCATAACGATCAAATAAAATATTTGCGTGAGCCCACCTCCGCTCCCCTTACTGATTATCAAAGCCATGCAACCCATCTTTCCGGAAAAAAGGGGCCTCAGCTCAAATGTTGGGACTGTCATGAGGGAAATCCTGATGAACCTTCAGTAAACGGGAGGACCTTTTCCGATGGGAAACCTTTTGAGCAAACTGCAGTATGTGATTCCTGTCACAGCCCTGAGGGTACTTTTGACGGCGTAAATGACCCTGTTATTGGAGCAAAGAAAAACTGGCAAAAAAGCATTTACCAGGGGGATAATCTGAAGTCCGGCAAGGAAAAATGGTGCGCCGGCTGTCATGATGAAAAACCTGCCTACAGCCAACTGCGGCAACTGCAAATAGTGTTGGATGATACTGATGCTCTTTTTTCCTCAGGTTGGCTGGAGTCTTCAGGGAGTGACCAACAGTATGGCGACGGCTATCGGTATAAAAATATTGGTACAGGCTCGGGCAAAGCAACCTGGGAATTTGAAATCCCCGCAGATGGTGAATATTCTGTTTACGCCACCTGGGTAGGTGCAGGCTCAGACTGGAGGGCAACAGATGTTCACAATACGATTTTCTTTGAGGGAGGATCGGAAACTGTCAGGGTGAATCAAAAAAGCAAACAACTTGGCGGACTCGGCGGGGGTCAATGGCACTATTTAGGGACCTGGCCCTTTACAGCCGGAGCAAACGGAAAAGTTGTCATAAGTGATGATGCCAATCAACGATGGATCATTGCTGATGCCATAAAATTAGAAAAAAACCCTCAGGGAACTGTTGCCCCAAATATAATTGGGGACAATACCACCTATGGATTCTACAAAACAGGACATAAAATCAACTGCCTTTCCTGTCATGATTCCACGAAAAAGCATATTGACCATGAGTACAGGACCTTTGAATATGATGAGGAAACCGGCCTTGTGGAAACTCCTTACAGCCAAAGCTACCGGTTAAAGGAAATCAACGGTCAGGCTGCCATGAATTTACCACGTCCCACATATCTTACAGAGTATAATCCTCATACCTATGCGAAGGATTTTGCCTTATGTTTTTCTTGCCATAATCAGAATGATGTCCTTGGGGAAATAAGCTCAGATGTCTCCAATACCAATTTTTGGAATAAGGACTCAACTATTACCAATTCTCACTGGATTCATTTATCCATCAATACCGTGCATTTTGATTCCGACTGGGACGGCCGGGTAGATTCAACTGAAAGCTGTATTACCTGTCATAATGTTCACGGCTCATCAACCGGCCCGATGATACGTTATGGAGAGTTGATCAGTCCGCCCCATCCTGACCCGAATACCTCCCTGACTCAGTCGCAGTATACACCGGCCCTTAATTTTCACTATCTTGCAGGAGGCGATGGTGCAGCCACGGCTCTCTTTTCACCCTCTCAAAAATTACTTGGCGATTATTATGTCTATGCCTGGTGGACTACTAATATTAATCGCGCCACTAATGCAAAATTTATCATTAATAATCAGGCAACTTGCGCAAGTGTGCTTGTAGATCAGGAACAAAACGGGGGAAGATGGAACCTTCTTGGAAAATTCACCTTTACTTCCGAGGGAAACGGCTCTGTAATGCTTACCTCTGAAGGCGCCAATCAATACATTATCGCTGATGCTGTTGGATGGAACAAAGATCCTGATTTTAGTATTGATTTGGATGGAGACGGTATTGCCGACCCCGGCATGGTCACTGATGCTCCTAATGCTGCTTATGTTGGAGATTGGCAAGCCGGCAACCCGGACAAGACCGGTATTTGGGGAGAAGG
>JAUWIR010000276.1 GCA_030605265.1 Pseudomonadota bacterium
GCTTCCCTTGAAACGACATGAGCGATTTCCCTTTGAAAATAGAACAATTGTGGATTTTCAAAGGGAATTGTACCAAATCGCTGAAAGCTTGTCAATATTAGTATCATGATATACGGAACGCCCTATAAGACGTTTAAATCCAAGGAAGTTATCTGAGGGATAAAGCCTGCCTGAGCGTCAAGACTGCTGTTCATAGAAGGCCCTGCGGCCGTCGGCTGTCCGGTGACCCCGATATAGCAATAGCTGGAAGAGGTGCTCTTTTGCCCGCCTCCATTTATTACTTGCGCAGGCATCCGATATGAGGCACTGCGCATTTCCGCCGGGCAGGGGGGAGCCGTGCCGAAGCTAAAAAGGCTTACACTGAATAAAAGACAAAGAAACGTATGTTTCATTATACCTCCCGCTGGTTTTTTTTAATTTATTAGTTGAAGAGGATTTTTTGATTTTATAAATAATGTTTCACCTCTTTATGATAAGTCGTTAAAAATAAGAAAAATTTTTAAGAAATTTTTTTTCAAGAATTGAGCATTGAGGTGGAAAATCAATGGCATACTCGGAGGCAGCAAAGATACTTAAGGAGAAAATTAGGAGGGTTATAAGAAAGGGGAGTAGTTTTATAAATTTTTTTAGCCTGAAAAACATTTTAAACTGTTCTGAAGGTGATATTGCTAATTTTGATTTTATTTAAGTTATTAATTATTTATATGTTACAATAAGAAAAATAGTTTGTCAATTCATTAAATACAAAAAAATCATGACCTTTTGTTATTAAAAGAGAGTATAAAGACGGCCACGGCCTAGCCCAATCTTAAGATAGGGCCATATTTTTGGAACTTAAAAAGGGGGGAGTTTGTGCTATTATTCTTAGCTATTGCATATCTGAATAACTAAATTCTCTAAAATGAGGCGGGGGGGACAAGAACTTGATTTTAACTTTCGGTCAATTTCCAGTAACTGTTCAAAGAATAACTGTAACTGATTATAACTATACATTTTAGCTTGCTCAGTAATTTGTCCGACAAACATCATGGGTATTCCCAAGGACCTGGCTATTTCAGGGGTCTTTTTTCCTTTCTGAATAAAAGATTTGGCCAAATAAATTTGCCGAAATTGTCTCACTACCATTGATAAAAGAACAAGGGGGAAAACCCCTTCCTCAAGTAGTTTACTTAAGGTCTTTAAAGAAGCCTCTTTTTGTTTTTGCCCTAAATATTTCATTAAATCAAAAACTGAAAAAATTCTTGTCTCTCCGGAAACAACCACAAGATGGTCCTGAGTTATTTCCTCCTCATCACCCATATAGAGAAAAATTTTAGTGAGTTCACTTTCAATACGAGAAAGATTATTCCCCACCATCTGAGCAATTATCTGTGCCAGAGGAAAAGAAATGTTTTTAGCGCTTTTTTTGACTTTTTGCACAATCCAGGGAGGCACTTGATTTTCAAATAATTGATAAAAATGAGTAACCATCGCTTTTTCAGTAAAGGTCTTTCCTAATTTAGTCCTTAGATCAATTTTTTCAGTAACAAAAATAAAAAATACATATGGATGTTTTTTTTTCAATAAATCAACAAGGCGTGAATTGTCTACTTTGACTTTATCCAATCCTCTCAGGACGATTAAGCGCTTTTTACCAATAAAGGGGCGTGTGTAGGCTAATGATAAAAATATATCCCATTCAAATTCATCACCATAAAGAAGATGAAAATTTTCCTCCTGCTCCTCAGGAGACAAAGAGGCCTTTTTTATTCTTTGTATGGTTTCCTCAATGAGATACTTTTCTTCCCCTAAAAAAAGATAAAGATGGTCCACTATCTTTTTATTTAAACGATTTTGTAACTCTTCATATTTTACTTGCATATCATTAGGTTACTTTTTTTTAATAGAATCAAAACTACTTTTTCAAGACTATTTTTCGAGCCAAATCTTTAGCTGTTTTTCGCAAGGCTTTGTTTTCCTCACTCCTTAATAGAGAAATATCTTCAAAATACTGAAATATTTCTTTGGCTGTTCCCTCCTTTTGCCAAAGAATATCTTTAGTATCTTCTTTAATCAACTGCATTTTAATCCCTAATAATAATTCATATTCCAGAATTTTACCAGTACTGTCTATGGATATTGGCTGGTTCGCAGAATATCTGGTAATGATCCCGGACAAAATTGCCTGGGCCTCAGATTTTTTCACTACCTTGATATTGCCCCAAGACCATAATTCTTCTATAAAAGCTTCAGTAACACTCCTCTCAAGGCCCGGTTCCATAGTCTGATTTTCCATAATCTCGACATACACTCTTTGGATACCCTCGGGCCAGGAAGGTATCTTGGAAAGAAGATGGTACCCGCATCCTGCCAGGAAAAATACCAGTATTCCTATTACTATCCATTTTTTACTCCACTTTTTCCCCATATTTGCTCACCACATTTTTTATCTCACAACGATATTAACTAATTTCTTGGGAATATAAATCACCTTTTGGATTGTTTTCCCCTCAGTAAATTCCTTCACTTTTTCGCTTTCAAGAGAAAGTTTTTTGACTTCTTCCTCAGTTGCCTCTGAAGAGACGGTTATTTTATCCCGCAAACGTCCATTAACTTGAATCACTATCAACATTTCATCTTTAATTAAAGCGTCAGGGTCATAAGTGGGCCATGGTTGATCAAAGATACTCGGCTGACCGCCTAAAATTTCATACAATTCCTCTGCAACATGAGGGGTAAAGGGGGCCAATAATATGATCAACTTATCCACTGCTTCCCTAAAGACAGTTATCCTGCATAAGGCTTCTTTTCTTGCAGCATCTTCAGGGTCAGCTTTTTGTAAAGCTGAATACTGCTCCTGAGTTGGTAATTGAAACAAATATAATTCATTCACCAATTCCATTATGGCGCTAATGGCCGTATTAAAATGCGGGCGGTTTTCAATATCTTCAGTGGCCTTCTTGATGGTAAGATGGGTCACTCGATGAAGGCGCCGGCAGTCTTCAGGAAGATCAGAAGGTATGCTTGATAAAGCCTGATGAAGCAAAGGGAGATTATTGTTTACAATACGCCAGCAGCGCCCAAGAAATCGATAGGCTCCTTCCACACCTCGATCACTCCAATCCAAATCCTTATCCGGCGGGGCGGCAAAAAGAGAAAATAAGCGAACAGTGTCTGCGCCATACTTTTCCAATAAATCATTCGGGTCCACTACATTGCCCTTTGATTTAGACATTTTGGCCCCATCTTTAATGACCATCCCTTGAGTCAATAGGTTGCTGAAAGGTTCATCATAAGGAATGAGTTTAAGATCTCTTAACACCTTATTAAAAAATCGGGCATAAAGAAGATGCAATATGGCGTGTTCGATACCGCCAATGTATTGGTCAACCGGCATCCAGTATTTTACGGCCTCTTTTTCAAAAGGAGCAGTATCGCATTGAGCGGAGGCATATCTGGCAAAATACCATGACGACTGTACAAACGTATCCATGGTATCTGTTTCCCTTCTGGCCTTTCCTTGGCATTTTGGGCATGAGCAATTGACAAATTCAGGAAGATTCGGCAATGGTGATTTTCCATTCTCCGGGAAATTAATATTTCGAGGCAAACTTACCGGCAAATCCTTTTCCGGTACAGAAACTGCGCCACATTTTTCACAATAGATGATTGGTATGGGGTTTCCCCAATAGCGCTGCCTGGATATACCCCAATCCTTTATGCTGTAGTTAACCAGACGCCGCCCTATGCCTTTTTCCTCCATATATTCAGCAATTTTTTGTTTGGCTGTTTGATTGTCAATGCCGGAAAACTGCTCGGAATTTATTAATACTCCATTTCCTTCAAAAGCTCCTTTCATTGAAGCCTCGTCTAATTGCTCTTCTTTGGGTTGAATGGCCACGCGAAGCGGCAGGTGATACTTTTGAGCAAATTCAAAATCCCGTTGGTCATGAGTAGGCACAGCCATAACAGCCCCGGTCCCATACTCCATTAAGACAAAGTTGGCTGCATAAATAGGGATGTTCTCTTTGGTCATAGGATTGACGGCATAGGTCCCGGTAAAGACCCCTTCTTTGACTATATCCTCAGCAGTTCGAACAGTTTTATCCTGCAACAAAATCCTTCTGATAAACTCACGAACCTCGGCCTCCTCCTTTTTTCCCTGAATCAACTTTTCCACCATTGGATGCTCAGGTGCAATAGACATAAAAGTGGCCCCAAAGATGGTATCCACTCTGGTAGTAAAAATTGGTAAAATTTCCTCTATATCGGCAATAGGAAACTGGACCTCAAATCCATAACTTTTTCCTATCCAGTTCTTTTGCATAGTGAGTACTCGCTCCGGCCAACCGCCGGTCAATGTTTTACACCCCTCCAATAGCTCATCAGCATAATTGGTTATACGAAAAAACCACTGGCGAAGATTTTTCTGAATGATGGTATCTTCACATCGCCAACACAACCCATTTTCCACCTGCTCATTTGCCACCACTGTCTGGCAGGTAGGGCACCAATTTACCGGCGACTCTTTTTGATACACCAAATTATGTTCAAACATTTTTAAGAAAATCCATTGTTCCCACTTAGCATAGACAGGATCGCAGGTTGATAACTCGCGGTCCCAATCATAGCTGAAACCCATGGATTGTAATTGTTTGCGCATAGAGGTTATATTTTGTTCCGTCCATTGGGCAGGATGTACTTTATTCTTAATGGCCGCATTTTCCGCAGGAAGACCAAAAGCGTCCCATCCCATAGGATGAAGCACATTGAATCCCTTTAATATTTTATACCTGGCCATTAAATCACCAATGCAATAATTGCGCACATGCCCCATATGAATTCTTCCCGAGGGGTAGGGGAACATTTCCAGTAAATAATACTTTTTCTTATTCCGCTCTTCTCTTACTTTATATTTTTTTTCTTCAAGCCAGTATTTTTGCCACTTTTCCTCAATGGCCCAAGGTATATATTTACTATCCATAATTTTCCTCCTTGATGAAAAGATCGGACTATGCCGAAGGGAATTATAGCAAAATCTTCTGTAGAATCCCAACAATTAATTAATCACATAATGAAGCTTAAAATGCCCTTTCCTGTTCCTTAAAGTGTATACGGAGACACAGAGTTTTTATAGTTTTTCTCTGTGCCTCCGTGTCTCTGTGGTGATTTTTTTAAAAAGAAAGTGTAAACCGACAAGTGAAGGTTGCCAAATACTGTTAGGATTTTTCCAGTAAAAACATAATCCATGGGGTTCAGCAAGAAATAATCCGATATTCATTGACATAGTTTAAAGGAAAAGTATAAAATTCATTCTAAAAATTATTCAAATCAAACCCAGGGGGGCCCCGGCTTATGTATCAAAAACAAAATCATAATAACCATCCCTTTTTTTTGTTTTTATTTGCACTCTTCACAGCACTTCTTTGTTTGCAATTGGGAGGTACTCGAGTATTTGCCCAAACCTCGGAAGGGAAAAATATCCCCTGGACAGTGGAGATAATTTTTGGCATTCGTGGTCCCAAACCTCTCATTTGGAGCGGCAAAGCTTCAATAAATAAAGGCCAAATCGATGGTCTTCAAGGTATCAATTTTGGCCCGAAGGACAGACTTCTTCCTGAAAAAAAAGAATGGAAATGTTCCATAGACAGGCTCCGGGGGAATGAAATAAGAGATCAACTACAAGGGCTTTCACCCAGAGAATACCTTGAAGAACGAATTTCCAAAGGGATCACTTTTGATCTTCATGCTCCTGTGAATGCTCAGGTTTCTATAACTACTGCCGGCGGGGTTTTCTCTTTTGATTTAGCTGATCTTGAATTCGGAAAGCCGCTTAATCGCCTTGAGGGGAATGTGAGGGTTCGGTTGGCGCCACGCTCGTTTGTTTTTGGATCAAAAAAGGAACACAATAATTATTCTGCTGTAGCCATTGATAAATCGAACAAGGTTTGGTGCAGTTTTATAAATTATCGAAAAGGAAAAGAAAAATTAATACTCCGCCAATATGCCGAACAGAAATGGGGTAAACCAATTGAAGCTGCGGGGAAAGGGACCTATCTGCAACCTTCCTTGACGGCAGACGACTTGGGGGGTCTTTGGGTTTGCTGGGCTGCCAAAGTTAAGGATAACTGGGATATTTATGCCCGTTACAGAAAAGCCGGCAAATGGGGGAAAACCTTTCGCCTTTCCGACCACCCAGCGCCTGATACCCATCAACAAATTTTTATTGATAAAAACAATAGATTATGGGTTTGCTGGCAAAGTTTCCAGGAGGGAAATGGCGATATATTTTTAAAATACTATGAAAACGGGCAATGGTCCTCTCCTATCCAAATCAGTAATCATCCGGGAAATGACTGGCAACCGTCGATAGCCGGGAACAATAATGGAAGCATTTACTTGGCCTGGGATACTTTTCGGAATAAAGAACA
>JAUWIR010000534.1 GCA_030605265.1 Pseudomonadota bacterium
AAAAAAAAATCAAGGCCCCATTCTGGAGAAAGCCAATAATCTTTTTGCAAAATTAACCTTAGGGTCTTTTGCCGGCCTGAAAACCTCCTATGATGCCGGCGACAACCCAATATTGCTGGGTGTTCGCCCCTCAGGTGATGAAGTCACTGTCGAAGGGATGAGCGAGGGTACCAGAGATCAGCTCTATTTATCCTTGCGTATGGCCGGCCTTGAAAGACACCTGGAAGAGACTGAGCCCATGCCCTTTATCATAGATGATATTCTGATTAACTTTGACGATGACAGGGCCCTGGCCACCCTAAAGGTTTTGGCCGATCTTTCCAATAAAACCCAGATCATCTTCTTTACCCACCATTCCCACATTTTGGATTTGGCTCAAAAAATGACCGCCGAAAAGATGGGCAATGAACAGGCCCTTCAGGTACATTATTTGTAAAATCCTTTTCTGATACAGTATCTTATAAACTTTTCAAATACCGGCATTGAATCTGAAAATATTCGAAGATATTCGAGAATATTTCTCCCTAATAGAAAAATTGATAAAATTATTTAATTGAATTTTTCCCATGATCTTGCGAAAAGAAATATATGGAAGGAACACATAAAGTAAATTTTCAATACCTTAAGAACAAAGGATTCACCCTCATTGAGGTCTTAATGGTGATTATCACTTTAAGCATCCTGGCAGTGATTGTGGTCCCTCAATTTAATGGCTCATCTGAAGATGCCAGGAAAGCAGCTTTAAGCGCAAATCTTGCCACTATTTGTAGAACTTTGGAAATATATGCCCTTCAACACAATGAGGAATATCCAAATGCCGGAGATTCTGACACTTTCATCAAACAATTAACTCATTACACAAATAAAAGACATCTCATAAGCGATAAAAAAACTGAAGTTTATCGCTACGGCCCTTATATTAGAGGAAAATTTCCTAAAAATCCCTTTGCTAAAAATGAGTTTATCGCTGGTAAAGTTTCTATAGATACAATTGAAGCCTCCCTTGGTGTATTTAATATAGATCCGAACAAATCCGGTTGGTTCTACAAAACAAAGACTGGTGAATTTATTGATAACACCCCCAAAGAAGTAGTAAAAAAAGAGATCACTTCCTTAAAGCTTATCGAGCCTCCGACAATACCTCCAAAGCCTGGTTATTAAATTTTTTACCTATCTCTTTTTACTTTCGTTAAATTGGATTTTCAGAAAGTCTACCCAAAGCGAGTTTGGCATCCATTACTCTAAAATAATGAAACATTTAGAAGATTAAAATTCGATTACTCTTTACTTCATTATATGTTATAGTTACAGTACTTGGGAGGGTATTATATTGAAGTCAAGATTTTTTTTAAACAAACCCACCACTTCA
This sequence comes from Pseudomonadota bacterium, assembly GCA_030605265.1. Taxonomy (GTDB): domain Bacteria; phylum SZUA-182; class SZUA-182; order DTGQ01; family DTGQ01; genus JAUWIR01. The sequence continues at coordinate 1,370 of JAUWIR010000534.1, forward strand.
TTCGTTTCAATAGTTATTGTAAAAAATTGAGGATTAATGTTCGGGACCATTCTTCTTTCCATCATTACCTTAATGCACATCTATGTATTCTGGCGGGCTGCCTCTGTGCCCTTTGTGAAAGCTTATCTTTCTAAAAAATTTCTTTTCAGCGCAGGTTTACTATTCTGGCTTATCTTTTATTTAGGCCGCGTCTATGGCCTCCATGGCACAGGATTCATTGCCGGAACGGCTGAGTTGATCGGTATGAACTGGATGGCCGCACTGTTCTTAATTTTCGTCTGTTTACTCTCAATTGATATCATTACCGGATTCGGTTTGATCCTAAACCAAAAGGCTCCTTTGCTTCGAGGATTAGCTATAGCTTGCGGTATAGCGCTTTCTTGTATTGCGCTTATCCAAGGGCTGCGGCCGCCGGTTGTTGAACACTATGATGTATACCTTTCTGATCTTCCCCCCGAGATGGAAGATACAGTACTTGTTGCCATGTCTGACCTTCATTTAGGATCTCTGATCGGCGTGCGCTGGCTGGAGGCACGCATCGCTCAGGTCAATGAGCAGCAGCCTGACCTTGTTCTCCTGTTGGGTGATATTTTCGAAGGACATGGTCTGCCGCAAGATAGCTTGCTACAGGCTATGAACCGTTTATCTGCACCACTGGGTGTCTGGGCTGTTTTTGGTAACCACGGGCATCACCTTAGTAATAATATGAATACAACCTGGATTAGGAAAGCTAATTTTACGTTCCTGCGCAACTGCTGGACCGAAGTTCAACCGGGGCTTATTCTGGCAGGTGTGGATGATCTTACGGCCATGCGCCGTTCCGGAAAAAATGACGATTTCATCTCCAAGGCGCTTTCAGGAAAGCCTCCCGGCGTTACAATACTCCTCTCACATACACCGGGGGACATTGAAAAAGCAGCAAATGCAGGTGTGGGCCTTATGCTTTGCGGTCATACACATGGTGGGCAAATCTGGCCTTTTGACTATCTGGTAAAATGCAGATACCCGCTCCTTGAAGGCAGGTATGAACAGAAGGGCATGACAATTATTGTTTGCCGTGGCACAGGCACCTGGGGGCCGCGCATGCGTCTCTTTAGTCCGGGTGAGATCCTCCGGGTGACCTTACATAGAGAGAAAGATTGATGGGATTACTTTATTCTCTAAAACCCAGATCATTTTCTTTACCTATCACTCCCCCATCTTGGATTTTAAATATCTCCTTGACTTTTATAAAATATCGTCTTAATATTTAAGCAACAAAATTGTTGCGCAACACTTCTGTTGTTTTTTATTTATAGTAATTAGGAGGAGAATAACACTATGCCCGATTTGATTGTAGGGAGCGTTCCTCGGGGAGAAGATTATTTTGGTCAAGAAGCGCTAATTGAAAAATTACGGTCAAAGCTTTCCAAGGATAATATATTACTTGAAGCACCACGAAGGTTTGGCAAAACAGGGGCAATGTACCGGTTACTGGATGAGCCGCGGGAGCCTTTTCAACCGCTTTACATTAATGTTGAGCATATTATGTCGCCGGCTGACTTTATGATTGAACTTGTGGCAATACTCCTTAGGAACAATCATTTTAGTCGGCTTATTAATGTAATGTGGGAGGGAACCAAGGGCTTCGGTTTATTTTTGCGTAATTTACCTTCCAGTATAGATATTGGCAAGCTGAAAGTCGAACTCCGTGAAAAAACTGATGTTCCTCAAGAATGGATTTCCTATGGCGAAAGGATTATGTCTCTTCTGGCTCAGGATGGCCCTCCTCTGCTTCTTCTTATTGACGAATTCGCAATTATGATAAATCATATTGCCCTACGAGATCGGGAGGCGGTTGAAAAGCTCCTCAGATGGTTTCGGGCCGCTCGCACTGCTCCGGACACCCAAACTCGGTTTATCATTGGCGGATCAGTCAACCTTATTTCCACCCTTGATGCTTTGGGATTAGTAGATACAGTAAACGATTTTTCTATTGAAAGACTTAAGCCCTTTGATCATGAAACTGCCAAGCAATTTATTGAAGCCATCTTTGCCTCCCGTAAAGTAAAAATCGATCCTGAAGTGAGCGACATTATTCTTGAATTAGTAGGGACCTAGGGTGTTTAATATCTGGCATTTCCAATAGATTTTTTTCATGCTAGTTTTGTATCATCATTTTTAAATTTAAAACATGACTTCGTTTTGAATAAATTATGATAAAGCAAGCATATGTTAAT
>JAUWIR010000067.1 GCA_030605265.1 Pseudomonadota bacterium
AAATCGGAAAGGCCATTGGGCGCTCAAGACAAACAGTGGATTCCTATATTGCCGATCTTCGGGCAGTAATTCAACTGGAACTTGATCTTATAATATTTCGTATGTCCCGTCTTGGTATCCCACAAGAGAGAGTTGCAGAGATTAGGAGTAGATCAAAAGACTGTACATAACCATTTAGGAAAAATGCCAGAACTGGCAAATTTCCTAAAAGCCGATTTATCGAAGGGTTTTATTGTTTCCCAAGTGATCGAAAGGCACAGCTGGACAGAACCTATGGTCTGGTCTCTGGCTCCGAATATTGAATGATTTAAATTGATAGATGCGAGGTGGTTGATAATAGGCAACATCAATTATCTCAATGTCTTTCTTTTCCAATTCCGGTTTATCTGCGGTCTTTGTAGTCCTTGTTTTTAGAGTTCAGATATTTTAAAACTTGACAGTCTGAACTCAAACTCTCTTTTCGTATATAAAGAAAATGTTCGTATATAAAGAAAATGAGGGTAAAAATTAGGAGAGTACCAGTTTCATGAAAATTTTTAAATAATTTACTTTTTCTATTCCACATCTAATATTAGGCTTAATTTTTAACAAACAAACAACTCCTCATTTTATCATTTCATAAAATAAAATTATTGACATAAATAAAATAATCTGCTAATTTTTTATTGTGAGTCATTACTCAGGATAAGAGCAAGGACTTCCACACAGCAGGGGGGGGATTCAAAAATTTATATTAAAATTTCAATAATGAAGTTTTCATTATCTATCTTTTCCTCATACCACAATATTAATTCTGATTTTATTTTGTACTAGGCTCTCGGTTACCTGGTTTTGTGGAATAATTCATTAGATTTTAAATTTTGCTTAGTGCCTTGACTTCCATTAATTTAATTAAAGCTCTTTCTTGTGAAAATAGAAATTTTTTCCTGTTGGTGGTTTTTTAACCGGGAGGTGTAGATTCTTTCTACAACAATGTTTATTTTAAAGTATTTGTGAGAATTTTTTAATAATAAATTGTCTAATATTAATTTAGGAGAAATAACCTCTTTTTGATTAAATTTAACCCTTATTTTTTCCCGCATTTTAAGTGCTTTCTATATAATAACTTTAATAGCTTAATAGGAGGTGGATGATATTGAAAAAAATATGTTCTTATATTTTTTAGAAACGTAGGATAAAGAGGGGGGGATACTTATGAAAATAAAATATCATTAAGATAATGATTTTTTAAATCTAAGGCTATCAGGAAAATTGATATATCAGCAGCCGGCCCCTCACATTTATTTGGGAATGATAGTTCTGGGTTAGGGGAGAGCAAAGATACATTTTGGAGAGGGTAAAACCAAAAACCTTTAAATGAAAGGATTAGTAAGATGAAAAAGAATTTTTTTCAGTATTGTCTTTTAGTCGGCTTTGTATGTATAATTAGTTTTTGTATATTTTTTACAAAATTGGAAGCACAATTATGGCAGGCTCTTCCCCCGTATAATGTTTTATGGCCTCTATGGTCGCCTGTGTTGTCGCCGCCTGATCCTGTAACCGGAATACCTACTCCCCTTGTTACCGAGTTAGATAAAAATACGCTCCTGCCAGTGCAGCCGGCCTTCATCTGGAATCCCGATTTACCCTATTATAATATTATTTATAACACACTTTCCTCCTATGGAGCTCCTACGTTAATGTATTGGGACAACACTGAATTTGCTCCCATCGGCGTCTGGAATGGTGCTATTTTTCAAAGGTGGCCGCCTTCATACTTGCTCCAAACCATAGAGCCTTATCCTGGAATTTATATTACCATACCTGATACTATTGATTTGCCTGTTGGTTACGAAAATCTGTATACTATGCCGCCTTATCTTAATTGGGTTGTACCTTTGGTTAATGTAGCCTGGCAAGATTGGTACGGCATTGACCCGTATCTTTTAACTGCATATGATTTGTTAGGATATATCCTGTAGTATTACCACCCTTATAGTTTCATAGTCCTTACGTTAATGGTAGTCAGAAAACAGACAGAATGTTAAACCCGGCAATTGTAGAGGTTAAAGAGGGGTATTTTTATGAAAAATAAATATTTTAAAACAGTAATTTTATTTATATGTTTTGCTTTTTGTATGTTGTCTCTCAAGGCGGAAGCACAATTATGGAAAGCTATTCCGCCTTATAATGTATTATGGCCTTTATGGTCACCTATATTATCTCCGCCGGACCCTGTAACCGGAGAACCGACACCTCTGGTTGATTATCTGTCTTATAATACTCTCTTACCCGTGCAACCGGCTTTTGTATGGAACCCGGATTTGCCTTATTTTAATATTCTCTATAATTCACCACCACCTTCTACCGGCAGTTACACTGCTCCCACTTTGTATTACTATGAACCCACCGAATCGTCTTTATTACCTTCTTCTTCTTATTATTATTATAGCACTTCCGCCTTTCAAGAATGGCCTCCGACGTATCTTAATGAAACAGTTGAAGTCGCTCCCGATGTATTTGTTTCTGGCCCGGTACCATTGGATTTACCGATAGGTTATGAAAATTTTCTTAGTTTTAATCCTATTGCTTGGCTTGAATTCACTATTCCCCTTTTGAATTACCTATGGCAAGCGAAATACTTTGTAAATCCTTACCTTTTGGATGCCGCTGATTTATATCCTGCTGCTTGGGTTTATACGGCAACCTATACTGAACCGCTTCCGGTATTATAACTATATTGCTTAAAATAATAATTAACTTATTTTTAAAAAGTTTCCATGAAGGGGGTATGATAATGAAAAATTTTTTTTTCCCTATATTTTTTTTATTTGCATGACGGTTATCATTACTATTTGCATGTTTTCCTCTAAAACGGAAGCGCAATTATGGCAGGCCCTTCCCCCATATAATGTATTATGGCCTTTATGGTCCCCTATATTATCTCCTGCGGACCCTGTGACCGGGGTACCGACTCCGCTTATTACCGAATTAAGAAAAGATACCGTCCTCCCGGTGCAGCCGGCCTTGGTGTGGAATCCTGATTTGCCGTATTTTTATCTTCTTTATAATTATACTAACTATTACGGAACTACGGTAAAATATTGGGACCCCACTGAATATCCTGCCATAGGCGTCTATAACGGAGCTATCTGGCAGGATTGGCCGCCCAAAAGCTTGCTTCAGATTATTAATCCTTTTATAAATACCTATGTTTCCATACCTGCTGCTCTTAGCTTACCTGTAGGCTATGAAAATTTGATAACTATTGATCCCTATCTTTGGCTCAATTGGTTTGTACCTTTTGCTAATGTTGCCTGGGAAGATTGGTTTGCCATAGATCCCGATCTTTTAACCGCAGCTGATTTACTTCCGGTTGATTGGGTGTACAGTTACACTTTTGGCCCGGTAGCGCCGGTAATATAGGCAATCCGGGATATTACTAAAAGGCCCGGGGTTCATGTTGGGGCCTTAAAAGCTAAAAATTGTTTCTAATTGTATTTAAATAAAATTTAATAATGATTTAAAAAGGAAAAATTTATGAAAAAGAAACATTTTATTTTTTTAATAGTATTTTTTATATTTTTAGGTACTGCTTCTTCTCATATTTTTTCCCAAGAATGGCAAGCGCTTCCCCCTTATAATGTGTTGTGGCCTTTATGGTCACCTGTTTTATCACCCCCTGATCCGGTTACAGGCCTTCCTACTCCTTTATTGACTTCACTTACCGGCGACACCGTCCTTCCAGTTGAACCGGCGTTAGTGTGGGACCCGAGCTTGCCGTTTTATTATTTACTGTATAATGATATCAGTTTGGGTGAGCCGGCCTTAAAATATTTTGATGCCACCTGGGGTATATTTAATTATTATGACCCCTTTTTTTCTTGGCCGCCGGAGTATTTAACTACAATTTACGATACCGGCACAGACTTTCTTACTGTTCCAAATCCCATTGTTTTGCCTGACAGTTATCAAACTCTTTTTACCTTTGATCCTCTTCAATGGATAAATTTTTGGGTCCCTCTGGTAAACACGGAATATCAATATTATTATGGATTAAATCCAAACCTTTTACCTGCAAGCTCCATTATCCCCTCGAATTATATTTTTAATGGTGTTTTTTCCCCGATCATTATTTAAGGTAACTTTGGTTTAAAATCAATTATGAGAATATTGAGAAAAAGGACATATTTTTTGAGATGATGTATTTTTCACCTAAGGAGTAAGATATTATTTTTAAAAAATATGTCCTTATAATTTTTTAAGAACATAGAATAGAGAAGGGATTTCTATGAAAAGTAAATATTTTATAATAATAATACTTTTAACATACTTTACTTTTTGTATATTTTGTTATAAGGCGAAAGCACAATTATGGGAACCAATTCCGCCTTACAATCTTTTGTGGCCTTTATGGTCACCTGTATTATCTCCGCCGGACCCTGTAACGGGGAAACCAACACCCCTGATTGATTATCTGTATGAGAATACCGTTTTACCCGTACAACCAGCCTTTATCTGGAACCCGGAATTACCTTATTTTAATATTCTTTATAATTCGCCGCCCAGTTATGTCGGCGATACTACCCTTCCCACTTTATATTACTATGAGCCGACCGAAGCATCATTATTACCCTCTACTTATAGCAGTACCGCCTTTCAAGTGTGGCCTCCAACTTACCTTGAAGAACCCGTTGAAGTCGCTCCCGATGTATTTGTTGATCTACCGGTAGCGATAGATTTGCCGGTGGGTTACGAAACCCTTATTAATTTTGATCCTATTGCCTGGCTTAATTTTTCTATTCCCTTTTTGAATGCCTTATGGCAAACAACATACTATATAAACCCTTATCTTTTGAGTGCCGCGATATATATCCTGCCGATTGGATTTATTTGGCGACCTATGCTGCTCCGCCTCTGTTACTATAATGATATTACTGTTTATAATAATAATTAATTTTGGCCCGGCATTAGCGCCGGCAATATAGGTATAATTACCTAACCTTTGTCATAAATTTTTTTAATTTTTTTTCTTTTTTTTTATAGAATCTCTCTGTGTATCTATGTTCCCTTTTGGCATCAAATATGCTTTTTTCAAGAAATAATTATTAAAGAATATTAAAATTAATTGATTTGTTTACTCTTTTTAAGGAGGACTATAGAAGAATTTTTTTTCGTATTTATCGTACGTATTAGAAAAAGTGGATTTTAGGTTAACAGAGATTACTGGTTGTGTAGAGTTGTGTTTAAAGAGAGAGGGGAGAGAGGGAAGGAAAACATGCGGAAAGTTAGGTTATTTGGGGTGTTGATGGGGTTAAAGAGGAAAGTTTTTATTTCATTTATAATGATTCTCGTAGTTTTTTTTACTTTGGAATTGTCTGTTTTAAAAAGCAGCGCTCAATTTGACAGCCTGTTTGGGTATATACTCTATAATCAATTTTATTCTTCCCTTTTTTATTTAGGGACATTGGAAAATTCTTATAATCAGTCAACGTTTTTTTCTCCTTATTCAGGGTTATTGTCTTTAGCAAATTTTTTTTCGCCCTTGTATAGAGTCGGCCAGTCATATAATTTGCAGCCGTCAGAGAATGAGACAGATGCAATTAATTTTTCTTTTTTGAACAATTCTCGTTTTCCCTTGTCTCTTATTGCAGCCGGCAATACTATTTCACCCTTAAGCTTATGGCAAAATAGCGCATCTTCCTCAACAATAAATCAAATTAATTATTATAATCCGCTGACCGGCAGTAATTTATTTACCGGAGCATCTGCTGAATATAATTTTGCCGGTTCCAATAATTACCTTATCAATTCCCTCTTGTCTCAATCTTTTGCTCCTTTTAATCCTTTTTTTCCTATTTCGCCGTTCCCTATTGCCAATAGCGCCTTTATTACGCTTCCCTCAACAGGAAGGTTAATTAATGCAGTGGCTAATTTGGTTTTAGCTAACCCTCCTAAAGGGATGTACTGTTGGGAACCTATTGCCTGGCTTGAGGCGGGATTGGCAGTTGGCATGTGGGACCTGGACCTTCCAGTCTATGCTCAATCTTTTGATAAAAAAGGACATCTCCTGGACGCTATTCCTACTTATACTGTTCAGAATAATGGTCAGACAGGGATTATGGTTTTAGCGCGACCTGATATACTTTTATTTGAGGGCCTGATTACTGCGGATCTTGGTGTGGATTATTTGACCAACGTTTTTGTAGATTCTGTTTCAACCGTAGCGGTGACTCATCGTCGAAGTGCCACTTGCGAAGTATGCCATCCAACTCCTCCGGGGCATATCGCCAATTCCTATACCTGGGGGAACTGTCATAATTGTCATAATTTAGGAAATGTATTACATGTTCATGCATATAAAGCGAATATCCCGGTAGATCAGTGTTATCAATGTCACCCCTCCGGTTGTTTAATAGGAGTGCATGGCCAGGTCGGACTTTGGTGTAATGATTGCCATGGTAATTTAGTTGATGCGGCAAATAATCAGATGAGAATACCGGGACAAGCTGGCTTTCCTTACTGTGCGGATTGTCATGATCAACTGCATGCTGAAAATCTACCGAAAATCTATATGGATTCAGCAGGCCATGGGGGCGTATGGTGCATAAATTGTCATGGCGCCACACATACCAACTTTACCCCGGCCTTTGGGTTAAACAACTGTCAAGCGTGTCATACGACTCAAGCCACTACTCCTTTTATGGGACCGGATTGCGGCTTGTGTCACGGTTCCTCTATTTCACCACATTTGGTGAGATAAGAGAATTGAATAATGACAGTTAAATAGTCCGGCGGATTTATAACCCGCGCTTCACAACCTTGATAATTTCCTCAAGGGCGCGATCAATTTCTTCGGTAGTGGTAAACCGTCCCATTGAAAAGCGAATGGTCCCCATGGCATATTCCAGCGGTACCTGCATGGCTTTCAGAACAAGTGATATGTCCACGCCGTCGCTGTGGCAAGCAGCGCCCGCAGACGCAGCCACGCCTGGCAATTTCGATAAAATGCAATTGGCTGCCAGTGATTGAAAGCTTATACTCAATGTATTGGGCAGTCGCTTCTGCGGATGCCCGTTTATTCGAAGAGGTAAAAATTTTTTTTTGAGCCCGTTTTCCAATCGATCGCGCATTTCGCCCAAATGCGCTTGCGCTGCCGATAGATCCTGCCCGATCAATTCACAAGCTTTGCCCAGCCCTACTATGCCAATGACATTTTCTGTTCCTGCTCTTCGATTCATCTCATGGCCGGCGCCGTGAATCAATTTTTCCAATTTTACACCAGAGCGGATATATAAAGCTCCAATTCCCTTTGGTGCGTATAGCTTGTGGCCCGCCACTGAAAGAAGATCTACTTTCAGCTCATCAACATGTACCGGAATTTTACCAATGGATTGGGCACAATCAGTATGGATCAGAATTCCGAAACGATGAGCTATTTCGGCAATGTCTGCAATGGGCTCAATAGTACCCACTTCATTATTAGCATGCATGATGGTGATCAGAATGGTCTGTGGCGTGACAGCCTCTTCAACCTGCTTTGGATCAACCAAGCCGGCGCTATCAACCGGCAAATAGGTCACCAGATATCCTTGCTCTTCCAGGAACCGGCACACCTGTGTAACTGCAGCATGTTCAACTGACGAGGTAATGATGTGATTGCCTTTATGCCGGTAAGCATGGGCAACACCTTTAATAGCGTAATTGTTGGATTCAGTTCCTCCACTGGTAAAGATGACCTGGTCCAAGTGGCAGCGGAGCATATCTGCCACTTGTTGACGGGCCCTCGTCACTGCTGCTTTAGCTGTTACTCCAAAGGTGTGGCTGCTGGAGGGGTTCCCGAAATGCTGGTGAATAAACGGCATCATTGCTTCAGCCACTCTCGGGTCTATGGGAGTGGTGGCATTGTAATCAAGATAAATAGTTTTCATTATTGTATTCCTTATAACCAATGTCCTTCTCAAGGAAAGATCTTAATTGTATAAAACGGGATGGAGATAGTATCCAGGCTTACCTGGAGACTTGCTCGAAATCGGCATCGTTCATAGAGAACGAAAAGTAGTTTACACTTATCACTTTTACTATACAAGGGCATGAAGGAAAAGAAGGAATAAAAAAATCTTCATGCTCTTCATGTCCTTCATGGTGAAATAAAAAAGTGTAAACTGAGAAATGAAGGATGCCCCGAAATCGAATCTTGAGGAGATCATTATTATAGATAGCCGGCTACAATTTTTTTATTCCGCTTTTTTAAAGACGCTTCCGCTGATGATTGATGAGATGGTCCCTTCCTTAAAAACAATGTCATACCAAAAAGCAAGATACGTATGGATACAAATAAATATTACAAATAGCCAGGTGAGTATATGATGGATAAAACGAACACCGGCTAACCCTCCAAGAGTGGTTTCAAGAGGTCGAAGAATTCCATAGATAATATTGCTTAATCCGGCCTGATGGAGAGCGCCGTATAATATTAAGCCGGTAATGATGACCAGAAATACTATGAGTAATAAAAAGCCGTAAGCTGCAGATTGCAATGTGCCGTATAGACCGGTATGTTCAGGCAATTCTGTGGAGATTAAGGTGTAGAACTTAATTTGTTTAATAAAATTTTTTATATCAAGCCAGGCAAAAAAATCCTTCCAATCAGCATGGAAACGGGAAAAGAAAGCCAGATAAATACGCCAGACAAAAAGAGAAGTTAAAAGAAGACCAAAAAGAAGGTGAACAAAGCGAATGTCGGCCATGATGAATTTTTGCCATGTTTCTCCTGCTGCAGTAGTAAAGGGCCGGCCAATATAAAGCCCGCTTATTATTAATAGGACAATGCTCACGGCCATGGCCCAATGATTAAGGCACATAGCCACGGTCCACTGTTTTTTTGCCACGCAAGGCCTTGCCATTTTTGTTCCCTCCTTTCTTACTGTATTCTAAACTGTTTTATTTCATTTCCCCGAGGATCAATAATATGAACTGCACAAGCCAGGCAAGGATCAAAGGAATGAATAGTCCTGATAATTTCCAAGGGTTGGTCAATATCGGCTAATTTTATCCCTATTAAAGCTTCTTCATAGGGGCCTCTTTTGTTTTGTGCGTCTCTTGGGGAAGCATTCCAGGTTGAAGGAACAACTGCTTGATAATTGGCAATTTTGTGATTTTCGATGCGCACCCAATGTCCTAAAGCTCCTCTTGGCGCCTCGGTAAGGCCTCTTCCTTGACCGGATTGAGGGATATCACAGCGAGTCCAGGTCCTTTGATCTCCCCCCTTTATGTTGTTAACAAGTTCATAAACCCAGCCTTCAATATGGTCGGCAACTAATTTTCCTTCAATGCACCTTGCGGCAGTCCTGCCCAGAGTGGAAAAGAGGGCTGCTGCCGGAATTTGCGCAGCAGAAAGCACTGTATCGACTAAGGATTTTATCTTCTTGTCACCCTTGGCATATCCAACCAACATTCGAGCCAGCGGCCCTACTTCCATGGGCTTATCTTCATATCGTGGCGCTTTTACCCAACTATATTTTTCTTCACCCTTGACATGCCCTTGAGCATCAAACCCTGTATAATTCGGTTTGGTCTCTCCTTCCGAAGGGTGAAGAGCATTATTTCCTTCATACCAGGAGTGGGTAACGTGCTCGGCGATTTTTTCTTCATCAATATCAAATACCTTGCTTAAATCAGCGCCAACAATTATCCCCTTTGGAAGGAGGGTGTTATACCAATCATCATCTAAAGGAAAGCCTCCATAGGCAAGGTAATTTTTCACCCCGGCGCCGATACCGGAAGCCCCTTCGTCTTTGTAATATTTGGCTGCCAAAAGAACGTCAGGAAGGTAAGCTGTTTCAATAAAGTTTTTCACTTCCTTTAATCGAAAAAGATATTCACCTATTCTGTGTGCATCAAGTGAATCCATAACACTGGTTACACCTCCCACCACCAGGGTTTGCGGGTGAGGGTTTTTCCCGCCGAAAATGGCCATCATTTGAGCGGCAGTCCTCTGAACATGGAGTGCGTCTAAGTAGTGAGAAGCAATAACTAAATTTACCTCAGGGGGAAATTTGAAGGATGCATTCCCCCAATAACCATGAGCAAATGGGCCTAAGCGCCCGGAGTTGACAAAGGTGGTAAGTCGTTTTTGTACTTGTTTATAGTGGCTCACCGAGCAGTTGTAAGGATTATCGCAAACACTGAGGGCCATTTTTTCTGCCTTCCGGGGGTCGGCTGAAAGGGCGCTGACAATATCCACCCAATCCAATCCATGGAGATGATAGAAGTGGATAATTTTATCGTGCAGATATTGTGAACCTTTGATTAAATTTCTTATGATTCGGGCGTTGGCAGGTGGAATGACTCCTATGGCATTTTCCACGGCCAGTGTTGCCGCCTCATAATGTGAATAAGTACAAACACCGCAAAATCTTTGGGTAATTAAGCCTGCGTCTCTTGGATCTCTTCCTTTAAGGATAAGTTCAAACCCTCGCCATAAAGTAGCGGAACTCCAAGCATCCACTATTTCATTATTCTCCCCAACCTCTGCTTCAATGCGAAGGTGTCCTTCAATTCTGGTTATTGGATCTACAATAATTCGTCTGGCCATATTATTCCCCCCCTTTCTCTTTGCCAACTTTTCTTATGACACTTCCGGCAGCGTGGACCCCAATGCCTGCCAATGTAGCCGCAGTAAGCCCGATGCCAACTTTATCAGCTGTTGCTTCCACACCACCCTTGGGAATGAGAGCTTGCTCTGCAATAGATTTTTCCAAGGGGGCCATTTTGTCCCAGAATTGGGGCTCAGTGCATCCCATACAGCCATGTCCGGCCATTACCGGCCAAGAGGCGCCTTGGTTAAATCTTACTTTGCTGCAGTTAGCATAAGTATATGGCCCTTTGCAGCCAACTTTATAAAGGCACCATCCTTTTTTAGCATAGTCATCTCCCCATTCCTCAACAAATTCTCCTGCATCAAAATGAGGGCGACGCTCACAAAAATCATGAATTCTTTTTCCGTAGGCCCAGATAGGACGGCCTAAGTGATCAAGGGCAGGGAGTGATCCAAAGAGGATGTAATGAAGAAGGGTGCCGACAAAATTAACACCATTTGGCGGGCATCCGGCAATGTTGATTGTGGGGATTTTTAAAGCATCTTTTACTCCTTGAGCATCAGTGGGATTTGGTTTGGCTGCTTGCACATTTCCAAAAGAAGAGCATGAGCCAATGCAAATAACCATGGCCGCTTTGGCGGTAACTTCCTTGGCTAGTTGATAGCCGGTTTTTCCTTTGGCGCCAATAGTCAAGTATCGGCCATTCATACCCATGGGTATGGCGCCTTCAATTACACATACGAATTTCCCGGGAAATTTTTCCAAGGCTTCCTCTAAACATTCCTCTGCCTGATAGCCTGAGGCAGCTAAGAGAGTTTCATGATATTCCAAGGATATGGTATCTAAAATAATTTCTTCAAAATTAGGGTAAGAACTCCTTAGAACAGCCTCTGTGCATCCTGTACACTCTGCTAAATTAAGCCAGACAACAGGTATCCGATTCATTATTTCAGCAGCCTTAACAAGGTTTGAATCAAAAATTGGTGGCAGCATTAAAGCGGCTGTCATGAGGGAACACCATTTAAGAAAATCTCGCCGTTTAACGCCGTTTGAATGTAGAATTTCCTTTAAGTTTTCTGAAGCAGCGGGGAGTTCCTTCTCCATTTTGGCCAGGTGTAGGTCGCACTCTTTCATCAGGGCCTCATAATAAGTTCGCGTTTGCTCCTTATTATCAGAGAATATTTGATTAATTGACATATCTTCCCCCTTATTAATATATTTTAAATACTAATTGCTAAAAATT
>JAUWIR010000233.1 GCA_030605265.1 Pseudomonadota bacterium
GCTACAGGAGGTTATGGTACGGCTTTAGGGGTTATTCGCGCCGCCTTTGAGGAAGGGAAACGCCTTTCCGTTTATGTAACTGAAACCAGACCTTTGCTTCAAGGCTCAAGATTAACAGCCTGGGAGTTATTAGAAGAAAAGATCCCTGTAACGCTTATAACAGATAATATGGTTGGTTACTTAATGCAAAAACATACAATTGATATGGTCATCGTGGGTGCCGATCGGATAGCGGCAAATGGTGATGTAGCCAACAAAATAGGCACATATTCTCTTAGTGTTTTGGCCAAGGCCCATGATATTCCTTTTTATGTAGCTGCCCCAATCTCTACCTTAGATATGAGTTTATCTGATGGTGAAAAAATCCCTATAGAAGAACGAAGTCCCGAGGAAGTGACCACTATTGCCGGAATACGATTAGCTCCTCAGGGGGTAAAGGTTGAAAACCCTTCTTTTGATATTACCCCTCATACTTATATTACAGCTCTTATTACTGAAAAAGGGATTATTCCGCCACCTTTTTCAGAGGGGTTAAAAAGAGTAGCCATATGAGCAACAATGTAGTCGCCATAATTTTAGCTGCCGGGCAAAGTACCAGAATGAAGTCAAAAAGGAGTAAAATACTTCACCCTATTTGTGGGCGTCCTATTATCAAGTATATAGAAGACCTGGTTCAATCTGTTCTGGTTCGACGAATAATTATGGTAATAGGATATCAAGCAGAAACAATTCAAAGGGAGCTTTCAAAAAGTTCGATTGAATTTGTTGATCAAAAAGAACAATTGGGAACAGCCCATGCGGTTTTACAGACCAGGAAAAAATTGTCGGATTTTTCCGGCATAATTCTCGTTTTAAATGGGGATACACCACTTTTAATGTTTGAGGAAATAGCTCAATTAATCAGATATCATAATGAAAAAAAAGCTGAAGCTACTATTTTAAGCAGTGACCTTCCGGATTCTTTCGGGTATGGTCGTATTATTCGGGACCAAAAAAATTTAGTTTTGGGGATTGTTGAAGAAAAGGATGCCACAGAAGAGCAGAGGAAGATTAAAGAAATTAATACAGGCACTTATTGTTTTAATTCTTGGACCCTTTATGATACATTAGAGAAAATAAATAATAAAAATGCCAATAGGGAATATTACTTAACAGATATAATAGGTATCTTAAGGGATAAAGGAAAATCGGTGCATGCTCTTAAAGCTGCTGATTTTCGAACCGCGCTGGGAATAAATACCAGAGTGGATCTTGCTGAAGCAAATAACATCATGAGACAGAGGATATTGAGGCATTTAATGTTGGAAGGGGTGAGTATAATTGATCCTTCTAATACCTATGTGGATTACGGTGTGACCATTGGTCAGGATACCATTATTGAACCCGGATCATCAATTAAAGGAGCCTCTACTTTAGGAGAAGAATGTTATATAGGCCCTTTTTCTCAAATTATTGACTCTACCTTAGAGGATAAGGTATGTATAGAAGGAGGATGTTTTATTTCAAAGGTGAATTTGACAACAGGGAAGAAAGTGCCTGCTTTTAAACATATT
The DNA here is from genome assembly GCA_030605265.1 of Pseudomonadota bacterium. Taxonomy (GTDB): domain Bacteria; phylum SZUA-182; class SZUA-182; order DTGQ01; family DTGQ01; genus JAUWIR01. Next base: position 1,554 of record JAUWIR010000233.1, read on the forward strand.
AAGTAGTGGTTAAAGAGTTTTTACAAGAAAAAGAGAAAAAATATTGTATAATATAAATATGTTATCTAAATTTTTTCATAAATCCAATAATGTAAATAATCAACCTGAGAAAAGTCAAAAAAAAATTTGGGCGGTTGCAGGAGGAAAAGGGGGAACAGGGAAAAGTATTATTGCCTCAAGTATTGCTGTTCAGTTGGCTCGTCGTGGAAAAAAGGTGGTGGTTATTGATGCTGATCTGGGTAGTGGGAATTTACATACGTATTTGGGTGTTACTCCCGGTATTACAACCTTAGCGGATTTTCTGAAAAATCGTATTCAAAATTTAACCGAGGTCTTAATTTCTACACAATATGAAAATTTATCCCTGATAAGTGATTCTAATGATGTTTTGGGATTAGCTAATGTAAGTGCGCAGATACGGGGAAAGATGATCCGCCAGGTTCAACAGTTGGATTTTGAATATATTATTATGGATGTTGGGGCAGGTACCTCCTATACGAATTTGGATTTTTTCCTCATTTCCGATCACGGTCTCCTGGTGGCTACCCCTGAACCTGCTTCAGTTGAGAATGCCTACCGCTTTATTCGATCCTGTTTGAATAGGAAATTGATGTATAAATTTCATGGCACCTCGTATCAATCATTAGTTGATAAAGCTGCTTACCCTAAAGAGTCCGGAGGTGTACATTCTATTTATGAGTTAGTTGAGAAAGTATACCAAGTTGATTCAAATGCTGCAGAGGAGATGGTAAATGAAATTATGAATTTTCGACCAAGATTAATTATGAATCAGGTGCGCTCTCAGAGTGATATTCAAGTAGGCGAATCAGTAAGAGATGTGACCAGGAAATATTTAGGGATAAATTTAAGCTATATAGGGTATGTAACCTATGATGATAATATTAAGATATCTGCCAAAAAACGTACGCCCATATTTCAGGAATTTCCCAACAGCGGTGCAGCCGTATGCATCAGGAATATTGTCAACCGATTCCTTGAGCCAGGATAATTTATTATGAAAAACAAATCTGAAAATCAAAAGAAAAAAGAATACCATGGAATGAAAAAAGTTGCCGACATGAATTATTACGAATTACTCGATATTGAGCCCTCCGCCACAAATGAAGAAATCCAAAAGGCTTATAAACAAGCTTGCCAAACTTATCAGCCTGATTCACTTGCCCTGTATTCTCTTCTCTCAGAAGAAGACAGAGCACAAATGCAAGACAGGACAGAAAAAGCTTATCGAACTCTCATGGATGAAGACGAAAGGCAAAAATATGATCATCAATTGGGTGTTATTTCAAATTGGCAAACCAATAAAGAGGGTACGGAAACTGAAGATTTCGCCCAAGTGGAACCTAATAATCAGTCAAAGGATTTTCCCGGGGAATCAATAGATAATAATCATCAGGAGAAACCCACTCCTGAATTGTCTGATCCACAGTACCTCAAAAAATTGAGGGAAAGAAAAGGGATCTCTTTACAGGAGATTTCAGAGGTCACTAATATAAGTGTAAGCTCTTTATTAGCTTTGGAGAATACCGAGTATGAAAAGATTCCCGGGAGGGTTTATCTAGTCGGCTTTCTGCGATCATATGCAGAATTTATCGGGATTGATTTCCAACAAGCCAAAGCTCATTTTGAAATATTTTATGCAAATATAGGGAAGCATAAATAAATCGTTTATGGGTTCTGAGTTCAGAGGTTCAGAGTTCAAAGGTTCAGGGTTTATGGTTCTCAAGTTTAATGACCAAAAGTTTACTGGTTCACCAAAATATAACGTTTAAACGCCTATGGGCAAGGTATATGAAGTAAAGTTAACCCGGAACGGTGAACCCTGAACCCTTGAACGGTCACAAAGTTATTGCCTCTTGCAAAAACTTGCAGGCTTCCTCCGGAGGTGTGGGGTTTATATAAAAGCCCGTCCCCCATTCAAATCCTGCCACATTTGTCAATTTTGGAATAATTTCAATATGCCAGTGATAGTAATGTACATCTTTTCCATAAAATGGAGCTGGATGGATAAGGAAATTATATGGGGGATTATTGAGGATTTGATTAAGGGCTAAGAGGATTTTTTTTAAGATATTTGCCAGAGATTGCAGTTGGTTGGGTGAAGAATCCTCAAAGTATACTTCATGTTTTTTGGGAAGGATCCAGGTTTCAAAAGGGAAGCGTGCAGCATAGGGACATAAGGCAATAAAATCTTCATTTTCAGAAAGAATACGAACCATTGCTTCTTTTTCTTGTTGCAAGATATCACAAAATATACATCGATCGCGATAAAGATAATAGGCGTTAGCACCCCGAATCTCCTCGCTCACTCTCTTTGGAATAATAGGCAAAGCAATCAATTGAGAATGTGAATGATCGAGGGAAGCGCCGGCAGCCTGACCATGATTTTTAAAAATAAGAATATACTGAAATCTTTTATCTTGTTTAAGATCAATAATCCTATCTTTATAGGCTTGTAAAACGTTTATGAAATCTTGTAGAGGTAAGTGGGCTAGAGTTAAATCATGCTGCGGGGTCTCAATGATTACCTCATGGGCCCCCACTCCATTCATCCGATCATATAGACCCATCCCCCGTTTATCAAGCCCCCCCTTCAATTTGCAGGGCCGGGAATTTATTCGGCACCACTCTCACTGACCAGCCAGGGCTGTCGGCACGTGTGCCTGGTTGGCGATAGGCCAGAATTTCAGGTGGAGTTTTTCCTTCATAACCAACGCAGAATGGGCAAAATCCCTTATCTCTTTCAACTGGTTGGCATACAAAATCAGTAGGTCTTTTAGCACGTTCAGTGGAGATAATAATCCAGCGCCCAATAATCGGGTCTTTACGAAGTTCAGGCATTAGGCAATTTTTTCCCTCTTTTTACTCGGCAATCATCATTTAAATAGTATCGGAAATAGTAAAAAATGATAGTATTACTTCTTTGTCTTGTCAAGAGAATAAAATCGTAGTACGGCGATTCTCACTTTGATACGCTTTGGATCAGGGTAACAATTTTTCACCGCAGAGGCCGCAGAGTTCGCAGAGAGAACAAAAGAAAAATCTGCGTTCTTAGAGTACACAGAGAGAACAAGAGAAAAACTATATTCAAGCCGGGATTACTTTCAAATAATTTTGCTTCCCATAAGCTAAAATTTCGTTATCTTTGGTGATTAATGTAGCCCCCAACTTTCTTGCTGTAGCCACGATGATTCGGTCAGCCGGATCTCCGTGGAAATCCCCGGGCAACCTGCTGCTGGAAACGGCTATCTCCGGGGTAAGCGGGACCAGGGAAATACCCGGTGCATTTAATCCTTTGGTAATCCAATCCATACATTCAATTTCAAAAGTTATTCTCCCCTTTGCTTCCAACATACCAACTTCCCAAAGAGAGATGGCGGATATTCTTAAATGAGCAAACTTGGCCGCTTTTTCAATATTGGTTAAACAAGGGGATGATAGTAATTTTTCTTCCCCATTTAATAGCCAGATCCAAATATGAGTATCTAATAGGATTAGGGATGTGTTATTCATCAGCCTTCCATTTTTCTCCGAGAGGTTCTATGAGGTCCCCATGAATAGTTACTTTTCCCTTTAAAAACCCAAAAAGAGGGTTTGACTGCTTTTGCTCTTCAATGGGAACAAGTTTGGCAATAGGTCTTCCATGCTTGGTGATGATAATTTCTTCATGATATTTATTAACATCATCCATAAGCTTCAGGCATTTTGCCTTGAATTGACCAGCAGCAATTTTCATGTTTGTCCTCCTAAAATATGACCAAAAAAATATTACCATGGTTATAAATATAAGTCAAATTAAAATAATAAGAGGGAATAAGAGGGGCTTGATGCTGTTAATCCTGTCTAGCTTCTCGCATCAGATTGAACAGGTTGTGGTTTCTGAATCAAGATTGGCGGTTGGCCTATTAGAAAAGATTAATGGATTTGACGCAGAATAAACATTTTGAATAAACATTATTTTTTTGACATTATGCCTATATAGTGTTATAATTAGAACATTAATAAAATAATCCTTATGTATTACCAGAATGATCTTCATAATTAATCTTCATATTAAAATATAAAGATTGTGCCAATTGGGGCAAGTTATTTAAGAGCGGGAGGATGGAAATGAAGGCAAAATCAAATCAAGTTTTATCTTATCTTATCTTATCCTTATGTAGTACTTTTTTCATTTAATATTTCTGCTGAAGCCTTCAATAAAGGCCCTGGAGAGAAAAATCGGATAGTTGAGTGGGAAAAATTTAAGCAGAACTTCGGCCATAAATGGCAAGTCCAATGGGACCATCAAACAGGGCTCCCCAACCTGATCCTTGGAAAAGGTAACAGGATTCAAGGAAGGCGCCACGATGCAATAGAAAACGCCCAAGAGTTTCTAAAGGAAAACAAGGGGCTCTTAGGGGTGGACTTGGCTAATCTGGAATTAGTGAAAGTAAAAAAATCGGAACCCTTTAAGCATGTAAAATATAGACAGCACTGGCAGGGTATTCCCGTTGTGGGCAGCAGGGTCCTGGTCCATATGATGGAAAATGGTTTTGAGCCGGGACAGATCATAGGTTACAGCTCAACCTATGATCCCATGGTTGAAGTGGAAGATCGTCAGCCTGTATTTTCAGAACAAGAGGGTGTCAATAAAGCTCAAAATTATTTTGGTCCGGAAAGGCGTTTTGCAGGTGAGCCAAAGGCTAAATTGGTTATTTATAAAGATAAAGGTGTTTATAAACTCTCCTGGCAGATAACCGTGTCTTTTAAAGATCATGAAAGTTGGGTCATCTATATAGATGCCCGCACAGGAGAAGAAATAAGGCGAGGTTCACTGAATCTAAGAAATCATGGCTACACGGCTGGAAGGGTTTTTCCTGCATTTCCTGATGATCCTATGGAATGGCGTCTCATAGGCGGAGAAGAACTAATTTTAGAACAGGGCCTACAAACAGCCGTAACCGATATATGGGGAAGCTATGGTATAGATTATACCTCATCTTTTACTACCAGCCTCTCAGGCCCCTATTGCGAGATAGAAAATGCCGCAGCCCAGGAGGCTTTTTATACTTCCGGAAGCGTAGTTGAATATAATTGGATACAAACCGACCTTCCTACAGGTGTTGAAGGTGATAATCAAAGCATATCTTTTCCTCTCCAGTTTAGTTTTCCCTTTTATGGAGCGAATTATGATCATATCTATGTTTGCAGCAACGGTCATTTAAGTTTTCAAGAGGTGATCTTTTCCTACCCAAGACCTATCCCCAACACATATTATCCAAATGAAATTATAGCCCCTTTTTGGAAAGACCTTAATCCTTCGGAGGGAGGAATAATCACTTATTTTTCCGACGCAAATCAATTTATCGTAAGCTGGCAGGAAGTGCCGGATGATTATTCTGATGCGTGTCAAACCTTTCAGGTTATTTTGAAAAAAGACGGCACAATTTTATTTCAGTATAAGGACATTGTCACAGGGTTAGACAGTCATATGTATGTAAGTATAGGAATCGAAGGCCCTGACGGGAAAACCGGGGTGGGCTACTTTGATCTTCC
>JAUWIR010000198.1 GCA_030605265.1 Pseudomonadota bacterium
ATATTCTTCATCATCAATCTTAATCTCAGTTCCGGCATACTTACCAAAAAGAACACGATCATTAACCTTGACATCCATAGTTACTTTGGTTCCATCATCTCTTACTTTGCCCCCTCCAACAGCAACGATTTTCCCTTCCATGGGTTTTTCCTTAGCTGTATCCGGGATGATAATTCCACCTTTGATCTGTTCTCCGACTTCCAAACGCTTTACTATGACACGATCTTGTAACGGTCTAATACTCATAGTTTTGGCTCCTTTGTGAAATTAAATTTTAGCAATAAGTTTATTGCAGTTGTGAGTGGTTAAAAAATAAAATATAGAAAGTTTCCCCCACCCCCTTTCTTTCAGTTGTTTTTAATATTAATTAAGCTGTTAAGCTGATAAGCCGAATAAATAAAATAAAAATTCCTATGCTTTTTAATTAAAAATCTGTGAAAGTGTGATATTTTCCTGAAAATTTAAGAAAAAAGACAAAGGCCCATATATTTTATATAAATTTTTGAACCATACGTCACATAGTTGTTTGTTGTCATTCAATGTGTTAGGTAACTTTTTATGAGGAATAATTATTAGCACTCCTACTAAGTGAGTGCTATATTGTATTGTGCTTAAGCATAAAAATCAAGCTTAAAAATAAATACTCTGAGATAATTTTTCGGCATTTAAGGAAAATATCAATGAGTTGTGAGGAATAATTCATATTTTCTAATTATTTTGCTAATTTAATATTTATTTAAAAATTTTTGTAACCACTCTTCGATTTCTTCTTCTTCCCATTCACGAAGCGTAGTCTTGGAGGTTCTTTTTTTATGACGATAAACAGCCAGAACGATGAGACTAATGAAAAACCATATTGTCAGAGAACTGGTCAAGATGGGGACCCAGGTATACACTATTCGAAGATGTTTTTTCCAGGCACCTTCCAACTGGTTCAGGTCAACTCCGATGGTCTCAAAAAGGGCCTTGTCAATAGATTTACCTTCCACAAGAGAGCGAGCTATTTTTTTCAAAGCCTCCTCTCCATATTTATTGAGGATATAGGAAATTAAACTAAAACTTTGGGCATAAGCTGTTTTTAATCTTTCGGCATCAGCTGGAAAAGAATATTCAAGGGCGCGGAAGGGAATAAGTGTGCGTCTTAAGCAAACACGAGTCATCAGGGCCCGGTATTGCCAATTCCACTCTTTTGCTTCATACATACAAAGCCCTTCATTGAACCATTGCGGAAGGTGGGGAACTGGGGAAAGATGCTTATAATAAGGTTGACCAAGAATAATGTGGGTGAGTTCATGAGTGAAGACCTTCTGTAATTTAATACTCCCCGGAGAGGTGCCGCGAGGAGATAGAAGTAAAATTTTTGACTGCCCGGGATAAGCCAAACCAATAGCCTGATCCCCTATTTTTGATGGAAAGGGTTGAAGATTACGGAAGATATCCTTTGATGGGGCAAGATAGAGAGTGATTTTTTTTTCAGGATAAAGTCCAAGGTGGTTTGTAATATGAGAGTAAATATTCTCCGCCAGGAAAATGAGTTCTTTTCCAAAATAGGCATCATCGTGGGTATACCAAATCAGGAAATGATCAGTTTTAGCTGATACCCAGGATACTTGATCTCCTGCAGAAGGCATGGAATTGCTTTTGGCAGAAGCGCTTTGAATGAAGAGACAGAAAAGCATGACAATAAGAAAAAATAATATATATGATGTCCCATGCTTCTTAAACAATGGCATCTTCCTTTACATCTTTTTTTAACCAATAGAGAATAGTAAGTAGAGAAACAATAAATCCAATTATCTTTTTTTTAATTATGGCATATAATTATCGAAAAGGGAAAGTTTTAAAGAAATTTTTGGGGCTTTTTTCTTGACCAAATACTTTAAAAAATATAGCATTATTGAAATAAAAAAACCAGGAAGAAGGAAGATGGGTAAATATTTATACTTGATTAAAGAGACGCGAAAAAAGGAAAGGGAAGGTATCGAAAAATTAAGAAAAACGTTGATGGGAAATATTCAAAGTTCCCTTTCAGAATTCTCTAAAATTGTTACATTTAAAGATGCCTATATTTTTGGGTCAATCACCAATTCAAAAACCTTCAGTAATTATTCAGATATAGACATCGCCTTTTATGGCCTTAAAGAAGAAAAATATCACCCTAGCTCCTCTGAAGGTAAAAAAATTTTCCAAAGAAAAAGCAAAGGCCATTGCTCTGGAGCTTCTCGAAAGAGTAAGAATCGGCGATCAAGCGGTTAGCCATTCAGAAAGGCTGTACCTGGTGCGGTCTGCCCTTGACATTGGACAAATAGGGCATAATCGTCTCTCCTCAAAAAGGAAAATCGGAAAAAGAAAATCGGGGATGGGTGTACATATTTCCCTTTACATAACATAACAGCTTATTATCAGACGATTAGTTCAGTAATAAGTTGAATTAAACTTTTAGTGTGATGGGGTGTATAATGAACAGAGGTAAGGAAGAAATGATAAGAGATAGCCGTGCATCTCTTTAAAAGAGGAGAAGATCATGCAGTCAAGAGCTATGAAAAAGATAGAAATAAATAAAAAACTTTCTTTAGTATCAGAAGATAAAATTGATGAAGTAACTGATTTTATAGAATTTATTTTGTCAAAATCCAAAATCCAAAATAGAAGACCTGTGCGGCTTCGTGGAGTTTGGAAAAACAAGGGTTTTGAAAAGATAAAAGATATGGAGGCGGAGTTAAAAGAAATAAAAAAGAAGCGATGATTTATGTTATTTTGCCTCAAGCCCTAAAGAATATGATTCCTTCCTTTGTTAATCAATTCGTAAGCCTCACCAAAGACACTCCCTTGGCTTATATTATTGGAGTTAATGAATTAACCAGAGCAGCAACTCAGGTAAACAACAGAACTTTGATTGCCCCAACGGAAATATTTTTAACCATCGCCCTTCTTTATTTCATCATCTGTTATTCCCTCACCAGCTTTAGTAGAAAGCTTGAAAAACGATTTTCCCTTTAGTTCTGACTTCACCTCCACTTTTCTAAGTGCATATATCAGGGGCTATGGTGTTTGGCGAAAGTAGTGGTATAATACTGCTGATTGTAAACAGACGTCTTGTGTTTGAATTGATTGATAAAAATAGATTGATTCACCGCAAAGGCGCAAAGAACGCAGAGATTTTATTTTTTCTTGTGCCTTGGTGGCAAAAAATATGAGTTGATTTTTGGTTCCGGCTCAGCTGGGTTTGGAAATAGGTGAGCGTTGAACCTCTGAATCCGTGGACGGTTACGAAAATAATTAAATGAGATAATTTTTTTAAATTTTTTATAACGTCATGGGAAATTGCACGGATTTTGCATATTGAATAACAAAGAACAATGCGTAAAATTGGCGACAAACTGACTATAACATTTGGATTACTAATTTTTTCGGCAATTTTTGTATGTGGCTGGTATCTCTACGGGCAAACAAAGCGCCATCTCGACAAAGAATTAGGGCAAAGATTAGTTGATATCGCCCAAGCCATTGCTATTCATGTGAATGGAGAAATTGTCAAACAGCTTAATCCCGGCAATGAAACTGGATTGACCTATCAGAATTTGGTTTCCCAATTAAACCGGATTAAGCAAAAGACGGCAATTGGTCGAATTTACATTTTTGACAGGAATCATTGCAGTTTAGTGGATACGGAAACATCCATTCCCATAAGGACTGAATATTTAAAATTAAAATTTGATCGATTGGAATTGGAAGAGGCCTGGGAAAAAAAAGGAGTTTCCTCTGTTTTGTTTTTAGGGGAAGATGGGAATTACTATAAGTCAGGGTATGCGCCTATTTTAGTAAAAGATGAAGTAGTTGCCGTAATAGGCGTTGACGCTAGTGCGGCTTTTCTTCAAACTTTGAAAAAATTTCGTCGTAATGTAATAACCTTTGGGTTAATTTGTATTTTTATCAGTGTTGCTATTGGTTTTGTTATGTCTAAAACAATTACTACCCCCATTCACAAACTAGTGGCTGCAGTTGAAAAAATCAGTAGAGGTGATCTGAATACAGAAATTAAGGTACATTCAGACGATGAGATTGGTTTTTTAGGCAGGACCATGGAACAAATGCGCATGAGCATTATAAAAAGGGACGAACAAATGAAACTCATGCTGGCCAATGTAGCTCATGAAATTCGAAATCCCCTTGGGGGGATTGAACTATTCGCCGATATTCTTGCAGAAGAGCTTGGGCAAGAAAACAATCAGATACATACCGGCACCTCGGATCATCCTGCCAAAGCCCATTTAGAGAAAATTACTAAAGAGGTACGCAAATTAAATCAAATTATCACAGAATTTTTAGATTTCGCCGGATCAAAAGAACCTCAAAGAAGTAAGGTGTATTTACAAGAATTGGTTCAATCCGCTTACTTCATGTTGGCCCTGGAATTTGAAGAAGCAAAGATCAACTTCAAATCAATAGTTGATCCTCTCGTTAAAATACATGTTGATCCTGAACAATTTAAGCGAGTATTTGTAAATCTGTTTAAAAATTCACTGCAGGCAATACAAGACAATAAGATTACCAACGGTAAGGTAATCGTTCAATCAAGAGAAAAAGAGAGTAACCTGGAAATTGTGGTCAAAGATAATGGCCCTGGTATCCCTTCAGAAAATATAACAAAACTTTTTGAACCATTTTTTACCACCAAAGAAAAAGGGGCCGGGCTAGGTTTAGCCATAGTACATAAAATTATTACTGATCATAAGGGAAATATCAAAATTCAAAATTTAGAAGATAGATCTACAGGAGTAATTATTGAAATACAGCAGTAACTACAGCTGATAAGCTGTTAAGTCGTTAAGCTGATAAGCTAAGAAATACAGCTAATAAGCTGTTGAGCTGTTAAATAATAAACCTTTCAGTTTTTATCAGCTTATGAGCTTATCAGCTGTATTATAAGCTGTTGAGCTGTAGGAAATACAGCTGTTAGCTGTAAAAGAAACAGATGAAGAACCCGGACAGAGAAACAGTATCACGACTTGATGAGCTTCCAAATATTGGAAAAGCAATGGCGGATGATCTCCAAATTATTGGTATTGATCATCCAAAGAAACTGATTGGGAAAGATCCATTTGTACTATATGAGGTGCTTTGCATAACATCAGGGAAAAGACATGATCCCTGTGTTATTGATGTATTTATGTCGGTTATTCATTTTATGGAAGGTGGCGATCCGCTTCCCTGGTGGTCATTTACCAATGAACGAAAAAAAGCATATTACTCAAAATCAAATGAGAAATAAAGCCCATAAGCTGTTAAGCTGCTAAATTGTTGAGATAATAACTCTTTCAGCTTTTATCAGCTTATAGCTGCATTATTAGCTTACCAGCTTATCAGCTTATGAGCTTAACAGCTGTATTTATAGGAGAAGTTTTTATGAAGAGGAGAATCCTCGTTATTGAAGATGATAGCACCATGAGAGAGGGGATGTGTTATAGTTTATTGAAAGAAGGACACCATGTTGAATCAGCTGAGGATGGGGTAAAGGGGATTTCTCTTGGCAAAAAGAAACTGTTTGATCTGGTTATTACTGATTATCGTTTAAAATCAATGAACGGTATTGAGGTAATGGAAGAGATAAAAAAAATCAACCCGGAAACCGACGTGGTTTTAATAACAGCTTATGGAACAATGGAATTGGCTGTTGAAGCGATAAACAAAGGGGCCTCGGATTGCATAAGTAAACCTCTTTCCCTTGAGGACTTTCGGACGAGAATCAAAAACGTGTTGCAAAACAGGGCCATCCGGGAGGAAAACCAGCGTTTAGGCGAGGAAAATCTTTACTTGCGAAAAGAGGTTGCCCAACAGTATAATTTTGGTGAAATCATTGGGCATTCAAAGGCGATGTCCCGGGTTTTTCAGCAAATCCGCAAAATTGCCCCTACTGATTCCTCTGTGCTGATTACAGGGGAAAGCGGCACAGGCAAAGAATTAGTGGCCCATTCTATTCATAATCTTAGCCCAAGAAAAGATAACCCATTTATTAAGGTAAATTGTGGAGTACTGGTAGACAGCTTATTGGAAAGTGAACTATTCGGACATGAAAAAGGCGCCTTTACCAATGCCATTAAGAGAAAACGCGGGAAATTTGAATTGGCTGATACAGGTTCGATTTTTCTTGATGAAATTGGGGATATTTCAGAAAATATGCAGGTAAAACTTTTGCGAGTGCTTCAGGAAAAAGAAATTGATAGAGTAGGCGCTGAGCAAACAAAAAAAGTTGATGTCAGGATTATTGCCGCCACCAATCAAAACCTTGGTGAATTGGCTCAAAAAGGAAAATTCCGAGAGGACCTCTATTATCGCTTGAATGTGATTCCTATTCATTTGCCTCCCTTAAGGGGGCGCAAAAAAGATATCCCTCTTTTGGCACATCATTTCCTTGAAAAAAAAGGCGCTGAGATGCAAAAACCTATAAGCATGATCAGCCAAAAAGCCCTGGAAGCATTGGAAAAATATAACTGGCCCGGAAATATCAGAGAACTTCAAAACTTGATAGAGCGCGCCTTGGTACTGTGCGATGAAGATGAAATCCATTTACATGATTTTCCCGTATTGCTGGAAAATGAGGGACAAAATAAGCTAAATGTATCCAATGCCAATGAAGATTTACCCTTAACTATCGTTCTGGAGGATATAGAGTTGCAATTAATCAAGCGAGCTATGGAAAAAGCAGGCGGGGTAAAAACAAAGGCCGCAGAACTACTTGGAATTAAAACAAGCGCTTTGTACTATAAATTGGACAAATATAGTATATTAGAGTAAGGAGTAAATTTCAGAAGATCAATGAGAATAAGAATAATAAGTTTATCAGCATATGTGTTTTTAATGTTTATGATTTTGGGCGTATCTGTTCGGTATGCCGGGGCATTTAATCAAGGCGCCCCATTGGTAAGCTATTCTGAATGGGACGCTGAAATTTCCGAGCTGAATAAAATCTTAAAAGAATTGCAAAAGAAAAAAAAGAAACTGGTAAAAGAAAGTGATAGATTAGCGGAAAAAATTTTAAAGGAAAAACGAAAATCCCCTCGTAGAAGTAGTAGAAAATTGGAAGTAATGTTAAGAGAATCTCAGCAACTTATCTTAAATCTGGAACCTGTTTCAAAACAAATAATGGAGAATGTGGAAAAATTAAAGCAAAAATATTCCATGGCCATTACAGGTTTAGTTACTGAGCTGGAAAAAAAGTCAAAAGAGAAAAAAAAGAAAAAATTGCTGAAATATTTGTTAAAATATATTGGAGCATTGGAATCAATAAAGGAGCCAATACAATTTCAAATGCCTGAGATAAATCTGGAAGTCCAAAAAAATGATTCTCCTGATGATATTTTACAAAAAGCAGATTTTCTCTCTGACCAAACTAGTTTATTAAAAGCTAAAATGTTTCAAATAGATGAGAATATTCGCCAGTTGAAAACAGAAAAAAAGTTGCGTAATAAAATAAGGAAATTCACAGACGAAATTAATTTTTTTGATACTACCCTTATAGTTGAAGAAAGAAAAGTTGCCCAAATGAAACCTAATACGCAAGATCAAAAGAATGAAAACCAAGAGCCGCCACCTTCGCTACCTGATGATGCAGAACCGCCCCCTATG
>JAUWIR010000094.1 GCA_030605265.1 Pseudomonadota bacterium
AAGAGAATATAGAAAAACTCTGCGTTCTCTGCGGTAAATTATGTTTTTTATTTTTTAGTAAAGGTTTCTCTTAAGCCCTATATTTTGTGGGGATCAATCGATATATTTCCTGATATATTTCTTTTATAGGCTTTCCGATTTTTGTGGCAATTTTACGACAATCTTCATATTCCGGAGAAGCTGAAATAATTTTATTGTCCAACTTTCCTATTTTGACTCTGACAACATCACCGGAGGGAAGAGATACGGAAATAGATTCCCTGTTTAAGGATCTTCTCCAGATTTCATTTATTCTGATCCCAAAAGTGGAAGTTTCTTGAAAAACAATGGAAGATAATTTATCTATGCATGAAGGCTGAGAAATTATGGTAAGCTTGGAAGCCGGTCTATTTTTTTTCATGATAATCGATGATAGGGAAACATCCAGGGCACCTTCCAAAAATAGCTGAGAAATGATGTGTTCATAATATTCCGGGTTCATATCATCAATATCTGTTTCCATAACCACAATTTTTTCCATCCGCCAGTCAGGGGTGGTTTTTCCTAAAATAACCCGTAAAAGATTAGGAAATTGTTGTGGATTTCTGGTACCTGCACCATAGCCGATTTTATCAACTTCACAGGAGGGCAGGGGGCCGAACTGCGAGGCCAAGGATGTAATAAGAGCCGCCCCTGTCGGCGTGACCAGCTCGTGTGGACGACCTGTCGAAAAGACTGGTTTTGCTTTTAAAATTTCCAAAGTAGCCGGTGCGGGAACGGGAATTGTGCCATGCTCGGTAGAAATGAGTCCGGTACCTAAATGAAGGGGGGAGGAAAAAATTTTATCAATAGCCAACGCTTTAATTGCCAACAATGTTCCGACAATATCAATTAATGAATCAATAGAGCCTAATTCATGAAAATGAATATTGGTGATGTTTTCTCTGTGAATCTTCGCTTCAGCATTGGCTATGGTATGAAAAATGTCTATAGCGGGTTCACAAATATCCTGAGGAAGGGGGCTGTTTTTGATAAGTTCGATGAAATCATTGAGGGACCTTCTTTGTTTTGTTGAATCAGTAAGCTGTATTTCTATTTTGGTGCCGCTTAGAGCACCTCGTTTTACAGTGCGGGATTGGATATTGATTCCCTCAAGGGGGATGGATTGTAACTGTTTTACCAACCATGATAGATCCACTCCTAATTCTATCAAGGCCCCTAAGATCATATCCCCACTAATGCCGGCATAGCAATCAAAATAGAGTATTTTCAAAGGGATTCCTTATTTATGCAATTAATTCTAAATTTCATGTTTTTAATTATAAAATTTTTATAAAAATAATAGATACTTTTTGGTTTCGGCTTGTCCAAGTTTATGAAAATTAATCAGCATTTTCCTCTTCAATATTAATTAAATGAGCGATACATCCTGCAGAATAGCCATTATCAATATTCACCACAGCTACCCCTCCGGCACAACTATTAAGCATGGTTAAAAGGGCCGCTATTCCTCCGAAATTAGCCCCATAACCAATACTTGTGGGCACTCCGATAACAGGTTTACTCACCAGACCGGCAACCACACTGGCTAAGGCCCCCTCCATTCCTGCTACTACAATGATAACCCGGGCTGCGGCAAGAATATGTTGATGACTAAATAAGCGATGGATGCCGGAGACCCCTACATCGAAAATAGTGGTTACTTTAGACCCATAAACCAGAGATGTTACGGCTGCTTCTTGAGCAATGGGGATGTCGGCTGTGCCGGCTGACAGGATTACAATATGCCCTTTTAAGAGGGGTTTGGTTTTCTGCACAACAATCATGCGTGCTTCCGGATAATATATTGCTGAAGAATCGATAGCGTGAATAGCCTTAAAAATTGTTTCATTGGCTTTGGTGGCCAGAAAAGGAGATCCTCGACTGATAATTTTTTTGGAAATTTCTTTAATTTGTTCTAATGATTTCCCTGGACAGAAAATAGCTTCGGCAAATCCTCTGCGAAGTTGTCGATGATGATCCAGTTTGGCAAAACCAATATCTTCATAGGGAAGAGATTTTAATTTATTAATCGCTTCATCAAGGTTGATTTTTCCTCTCTGAAGAGATTCTAACGTTTTTCGAATATAGGAAGGATTCATAATTTTTTTTTAAAAATAGAGTATAATGTCTGCAAATGTAACAAATTCAGTAATATTTGTCAATTGTTATTCTTTTTTAAGGTTATTCTTGTTTATGGAAATATTTTTTCAAAAATGTATCAATAAAAGTTCCTAAAAATAAGATATTTTAGAGAAATTCCCCTTGCAGAACTTTTTCTCCTATGGTATATTCTACAGACTCTGTATTTAATCTAATTATAAATATATTTATGTATTTTTAGTTTGGAGGGAGGTGATTCATTTATTGATGAAGATATCAATGAAACAGCTTTTAGAAGCCGGCGTACATTTTGGCCATCAGTCAAAAAGATGGAATCCTCGGATGAAGAAGTATATTTTTGGGGAGCGAAATGGAATTTATATAATTGACCTTCAAAAAACCTTACGTCAATTTAGGGAATCCTATCAGTTTATTCGCTCAATAGTTTCTCGAGGGGAAACTTTACTTTTTGTGGGAACAAAAAAACAAGCTCAGGAAATCATTTTAGAGGAGAGCAAACGCTGCGAAATGTACTATGTACAACATCGGTGGTTAGGTGGAATGCTGACGAATTTTGCTACAATTCAAAAGAGTATTGATCGCATGAAGAAAATGGAAGAGATGAAAAATAATGGTACTTTCGAATCCTTGACGAAAAAGGAAGTTTTAAAGTTAGAAAAGAAACGCGAAAAAATGGAGAAAATACTAGGCGGAATCAGAGATATGAATAAATTGCCCGGAGTGCTTTTTATAGTAGATCCAAAACGAGAAAGAATTGCTATAAACGAGGCGAATAAGCTTGGTATTCCTGTTGTGGCCGTTGTTGATACCAATTGTGACCCGGAAGGTATAGATTACGTTATCCCGGGTAATGATGATGCTATTCGATCTATTAAACTCATTACTTCCAAAATTGCGGATGCAGTTGTCGAAGGGCGGACGGAATTTTTGGCTAATGCTGAGATAGCCGGAAAAAAAGAGCAAGAAGAAAAACCTGATGATCTCAAGGAGGAAGGCAAGCAGGTCGATGAACAAGAGGCTGGTGCCGCTGCTCAATAAATCATCATTAAACTAAAATCTGGGAGGCATTGAATGAGTGTTTCTGCACAAGAAGTTAAGGAGCTTCGCAATAAGACAGGCATTGGGTTCATGGTCTGTAAAAAAGCTCTTGAAGAATGTGCCGGTGATTTAGACAAAGCCATAGAATATATGCGGAAAAAGGGGCTTGCTTCTGCTTCAAAGAAGGCAGGTCGAACTACCGGGCAAGGCTTAGTCACCTCCTATATCCACGGAAATGGGAGAATAGGGGTATTATTGGAAATTAATTGTGAAACTGATTTTGTGGCTAGAACACCTGATTTTCAAGAGTTAGCCAAGAATATTTCCATGCAAGTTGCAGCTTCAAATCCGGTTTATGTCTCAAGAGAAGATATACCGGGTGAGGTGATTGATAAAGAGAGAGAAATTATCAATGCACAGATAGGGGATACGAAAAAACCCGAAGCAATTTTACTAAAGATAGTAGAAGGGAAATTGGAAAAGGGGTTTTTTGCCAAAGTCTGTTTGTTGGACCAACTGTTTATCAAAGATGACAGCAAAAATGTAAAATCAATTATTACGGATGCAATTGCTAAATTAGGGGAAAATATTCTTGTGCGCAGATTTGTTCGTTACGAACTGGGAGAACAGGATTAAGATCTAAATAAGGTTACAGAGATTATATGGGAATAGCTTATCAGAGAATTTTATTAAAACTAAGTGGAGAATCTTTAAAAGGTCCAAGAGACTTTGGTATTGACAGTGCTACGGTATTAGAAATTGCTGAAGAGATAAAAAAAGTAAAAGAGTTAGGTACTGAGGTTGCCGTTGTTATTGGAGGGGGGAATATTTACCGGGGAGCTTCCGGGGAAGTAGAGTGCGTTGAAAAAACTTCAGGTGACTATATGGGAATGCTGGCTACTGTTATTAATGGATTAGCTTTGCAGGGGGCCCTGGAAAAATGCGGGATTCATACCAGAGTATTAACTGCTATAGAAATGCATCAATTAGCCGAACCCTATATACGTCGTAGAGCTATACGTCATTTAGAAAAAGGCAGGGCTGTTATTTTAGTCGGAGGCACGGGTAACCCATATTTTACCACAGATACTGCAGCCGCCTTAAGAGCTATTGAAATTGGCGCGGCGGGAATTCTTAAAGCTACTAAAGTTGACGGGGTCTACAGTTCTGATCCTCTTATTGATAAAGACGCTACTAAATACGAAGAATTAACCTATATGGAAGCCTTGAAAAATCGACTTTCGGTTATGGACAATACAGCTATCTCTTTGTGTATGGATAACCATTTACCAATTATTGTTTTTAATTTTAAGAAAAAGGGGAATATACAAAGGATCGTATTAGGAGAAAAAATAGGCTCTATTATTAGGGGAGACTAATATGCCGTTAAAGCTATTTGATGAAATAGAAAATAAAATGAAACAGCGTATTGAAGGATTAGGAAGGGAATTTAATCAAATACGCACAGGGCGGGCCTCGGCTGCTTTGTTGGATGGAATTAAAGTTGATTATTACGGGACGTCGACGCCAATAAACCAAATTGCCTCAGTATCCATGCCTGATGCACGGAGCCTTTTAATTCAACCCTGGGACATTTCTATTATTAATCAAGTGGAAAAGGCCATTCAAAAATCCGACCTAGGCATAAATCCTAACAATGACGGAAAAATGATTCGATTAAATGTACCAATGCTGACTGAAGAAAGAAGAAAACAATTGGCCAAAACAGTGAGGAATATCAGAGAAGAAGCGAAAATATCTTTGCGCAATTTTCGAAGAGAGGCCAATGAGAAATTAAAAGAGAAAGAGAAAAGTAAAAAGATTAATGAAGATGATTACCATGCGGGGTTAAAAGAAATACAAAAAATTACTGATTCCTTTATTGAAAAAGTCGGCCTTATGGCTCAAAATAAAGAAAAGGAGGTCATGGAGATATAATCAAACAATGCATTTTTATCTTTCCTTTCTCGGTAGGAGTATTAACTTCCCACCCAACTTTTCATATAATCCTACACCAATTTAATATATCTTACGATTTGCAGCTTGGTGAGTCCGTCACAACAACCCTTTTTATGTACGAGGTATGTTGACAAAAATGGAAGGTATGAGTAAAATTCTAGCCTAAACGATTTTAAGCTTTGTAACCGTTTATGGGTGCAAAGGTTCAGGATTAAAAATTTAGGGCTTATGGTCCCTAGACAAAAGTCCTAAAATTTATAGATACACAAAAACTTATAAACGTTTTAGAGCAAGTTCAATTAAAAAAAAGCAACCCTGAACCTTTGAACCCTATATTAGGCTTTTTTATGGCGGAAGTGAGGTTAAGTTGTCGTTCCATTTTCATGTCATGGCTAAAGATCTCAAGACAAAAGCTCGGGCAGGAGAACTTGTTACAGCTCATGGAAAAGTAATGACGCCTGTATTT
The DNA here is from genome assembly GCA_030605265.1 of Pseudomonadota bacterium. Taxonomy (GTDB): domain Bacteria; phylum SZUA-182; class SZUA-182; order DTGQ01; family DTGQ01; genus JAUWIR01. Next base: position 5,606 of record JAUWIR010000094.1, read on the forward strand.
ATGCCGGTTGGGACACAGGCTTCAGTGAAAGCAATGACTCCTGAGGACCTTTATAAAGTTGGAACTGAAGTAATCTTAGGCAATGCTTATCATCTTTATTTAAGGCCAGGGGTTGAGCTGATTGCTTCATTAGGCGGACTCCATGAATTCATGAACTGGAAATCCGCCATTTTAACTGATAGCGGAGGATTTCAGATTTTTAGTCTGGCCCGGATGAGAGATATCACCGATGAGGGAGTAATTTTTCGTTCCCATTTGGACGGGAGTAAACATTTTATAAGTCCGGAAGATTCAATACGCATTCAAAGATCATTAGGGAGTGATATCTTGATGGTTTTTGATGAGTGTATTCCGCATCCGGCAAATTATGAATATGCTGAAAATTCAATGAAATTAACCATAAACTGGGCCAAACGTTGTTTAGAAGAATATCAAACCAATAAAAAAGAAGGAACAGCTTTATTTGCAATTATACAAGGGAGCACATACAAAGATTTAAGAACACAGTGTACTGAAGAACTCTTGAAACTCAATTTTGATGGATATGCCTTAGGGGGATTAATGGTAGGTGAACCTGTGGAAACTACTTATGAAATCATCTCCCATACTGCACCCGGTTTACCTGAGGATAAGCCTCGTTATACAATGGGAATAGGGCTCCCTGAGGACATCTTTCGTTGTGTAGCTGAAGGCGTTGATATGTTTGATTGTGTGGTCCCAACAAGAAATGCTCGCAATGGCTGTTTATTTACTCACAAAGGGAAAGTAATTATTAAAAATTCTAAATATACTAAAGATCCTCATCCAATTGATTCTGATTGTGAATGCTATACCTGTCAAAATTTCAGTAGAGCTTACCTGCGACATTTGTTTATGAGTGGTGAGATTTTAGCTTGTATTTTGAATTCTATACATAATCTTCATTTTTATATTCAATTGATGAAAAAAATTCGCCAAGCCATTCAAAAAGGAGAATTTTTTGATTATTGGCAATGCTTTTTGGCAACACAGAACGAACATTCAATGAATTGAGATTTTTTAAATAATGACCCTTTGAAACTGAAGAAAGGACCTTTATGATGAAAATGATATTAGCCATGGCCGGAAGTGCTTCAGGGCAGCAAGGCGGCGGTTTTGCTTCTTCTTTAATTGTTTTAGTAGCTATTTTTGTTATTTTTTACTTCCTCCTAATTCGTCCTCAACAAAAACAGCAGAAACAACTCCAAGAGATGAGAGCAAGCTTGAAAAAAGGAGATAAAATTGTCACCAGTGGCGGTATTTACGGCACAGTATCAAATATAACAGATAATGAAGTCACCCTAGAGGTTGCAGATAAAGTAAAAATAAAAATTACTAAAAATTCCATAGCAGGAAAAAGAGAATAAGGATTTATTTTTTTGTCTATTATTTCAGTGAAGTCTTTAAAAAATGATCCGGAAGTAAAAATTTATTTACAACGAGCAGATAAACATCTGGAAGGAATCGGCTATACTGAACATGGATTACGTCATGCCGCCATCACGGCAAAATTTTGCGAGAGGGTGTTACGCAGTTTGGATTATTCATCGGATCCTATTCGATTAGCCGGTGTGGCCGGTTTTTTGCATGATATAGGCAATGTTTGCGGAAGAGTATACCATAGCCAAACAGGGGCCATTATTGCCCATAGCCTACTTTCTGAAATGGGCATGACCAGCGCTGAAATAGTTGGTATTATGGAGGCAATAGGGAATCACGAGGAGGACATAGGGCAACCAACAAGCGAGATATCTGCAGCTTTGATATTGGCTGATAAATCTGATGTTCATAGGTCTCGAGTTAGGACGCCCAGGTTTATCAGTTTTGATATCCATGATCGAGTTAATTATGCAGCAGAGAAATCGGATTTACAAATATCAAAAGAAAAAAGGAGTATTTCTTTATTGATTACCATTAATACAGAGATTTCTCAAGTTATGGAATATTTTGAGATATTTTTATCAAGGATGATCATCTGCCGCAAGGCAGCGAAAGTGCTTTCCTGTGAATTTGAGTTGATCATTAATGGGAATAAACTACTTTAATCTTATGAAAATAAAAAACTAAATTTATAGGAGGAAATCGGTGAACAGAAATTTAAAATGGCGATTTTTACTTATAGCTGGTATAAGTATTGTTTCGATAATTTATATCATTCCCTCTATTTTCGGGCCTAAATTACCCTATTGGTGGAAAAAACCTTTACCTGAAGAAAAAGTTCATTTAGGTCTCGATCTTCAAGGAGGGATGCATTTAGTCTTGGGAGTAAAATTAGACAAAGCTATTGAAAATGCACTTGAAGCAACAGCCACTTCTTTGAAAGATGGAATGAGAAGGGAAGGCGTCATATACGACTATACAAAACGTGTTGATGATAAATCAGTAGAGATAAGGGTTGTTAAAGAGCGTTTTGTAACACAGGTGGATGATGTGTTAAAAGATTATTACAATTATCATATTTCTTATCCCTATCAGGGTGATAGGACTAAGTATCTTTTAACCTTGAAACCTGCGGAAATAAATCTTATACGCAAATCTGCCTTTGAACAAGCCATAAAAACTATTCGGGATCGTATTGATCAATTTGGCGTGATGGAACCAACCGTTGCAAAACAAAGAGACGACAGGATATTGATCCAATTACCCGGAGTGAAGGATACACAAAGGGCTATTGCTCTGATTGGAAAAACCGCTCAATTAGAATTTAGACTGGTTGATGATGAACATAGTGTAGAAAAGGCCTTACAGGGTGATGTTCCGGAGGGCAGCCAAATATCTTATGAACGATCCCGGGATAAAGTTACCGGACGGATAACGAAGAAACCCTATTTATTAAAAAAAACCGTTTTGATGACAGGGGAAGTTTTAACAGACGCTCGTATGCAGACCGGTGAATATGGTAATGCCCATGTAAGTATGGCCTTTAATAAAGTAGGTGGGAAATTATTTGCCCAAATAACGGGTGAAAATGTTAATAAAAGATTAGCCATTGTCCTTGATGATAATGTTTATTCAGCTCCGGTTATTCGCGAAAAAATATCCGGCGGAAGAGCACAAATTACCGGAAGTTTTACGGATGATGAGGCAAATGATTTAGCTATTGTTCTTCGGGCCGGCGCATTGCCTGCCCCTGTGGAAATATTGGAACAAAGAACAGTGGGCCCGTCTCTTGGAAAAGATTCAATTCGCAGGGGGCTTCAATCGTTAATATTCGGCACAATTTTGGTTCTTGTCTTTATGGTTATCTATTATAAATTATCAGGGCTGATTGCTGATTTTGCTGTATTTTTGAACTTGTTGATATTAATGGCCTTTTTAGCTTTTTTTAGGGCGACCCTTACCTTGCCTGGTGTCGCCGGTATAATTTTGACCGTAGGAATGGCTGTTGATAATAATGTTTTGGTTTTTGAGCGAATCAGAGAAGAACTTGATCTGGGCAAGACAGTAAAGGCGGCCATTGCCGGAGGATATGATAAGGCCTTTATTACTATTATTGATTCCAGCGCTACTACCCTTATTGCCGCTTTGATACTTTATCAATTTGGGACAGGACCCATTAAGGGTTTTGCTGTTACCCTTAGTATTGGACTATGTGGGAGTGTTTTTACTGCCGTAGTGGTGAGTCGTTTTATCTATGACTGGTTTTTAAGCAAAACGAATATAACCAAGCTTAGTATATAACTTAAATCTTAGTATATAAATAAAATAAAGAATAGTGATTGATTTCGTAAATGGAGGATAATAATGAGATTTTTTAAAGATACACGGATCGATTTTTTGGGGTATTGGAAATGGGCATTTTTAGGTTCCGGGTTGCTCATCGCTGTTGGCATAGCTTCAGTGATTATTAAAGGGCCCAAATATGGGATTGATTTTGCCGGTGGGACAATTGTACAAGTAAAATTTACCGACGAAGTAGATTTTCCCAAAATCCGGGAAGGGTTGGCAGAAATCGGCTTAGCCGATAGTATTATTCAAAATTATGGGCCTAAAACAGAGAGAGAAGTTCTTATCAGTATGAAAAAGACTAGTAGCTCACTTAAGGGACTCAGTGAGGACATTAAAGAAATTTTAACAAACCTTTTTTCGGAAAAGGGGTTTGAAATTCGTCGAGTGGAAATGGTAGGTCCCAAAGTTGGAGAAGATCTCCGTCAGCAGGGATTATGGGCGATTGTTTTCGCCATCATGGGGATTTTACTCTATGCCTGGTGGAGGTTTGAATTTTCTTTCTCAATAGGGGCTATTTTAGCTCTCCTTCATGATACTTTAATCACTATGGGGGCTATTTCCCTAACCAATAGAGAATTCAGTCTTCCTGTGGTGGCCGCCTTATTAACGATAGTTGGATATTCCATAAATGATACCATAGTGGTCTATGATCGAGTTCGCGAAAATGTACGATTGAATAAAGGAGAAAATTATATTGAAACTCTCAATATGTCTATTAACCAAACGTTAGGGCGAACATTTCTGACTACTTTTACTACTTTTTTAGTGGTTGTTTGTTTATTTATTTTTGGTGGGCAGGTAATTAATGATTTTTCTTTTGCTCTCGTTATTGGTGTAATTGTTGGTACATATTCATCTATTTTTATTGCCAGTCCATTTGTATTGATCATCCATAATTGGAATGTTTCCAGAACACGTAAATCGGCAGTATCATCGGAAAAAAGTAGAATAGCTGCTCATACCGGCCCAAAAGTAACTACCAGTAAAATTGCCGCTATGAAAAAAGCTCAACAGTCTTCAAAGAAATAAAAGGAAGGT
>JAUWIR010000315.1 GCA_030605265.1 Pseudomonadota bacterium
CAATCGTCCCATCTAAATTCAAACCCATCATAAGTGTCACCGGCCCTCCAAAACCCATGGCAGACATCCCGAAAGCGACCCCGGTCAGTTTACCGTCTTGTATTCCCTTATAAATCAAAATTTCTTCTTTTTCCCCTTTGGCTGTTTCCCAAGGAAGGTGAATAATATTTTGATCCGGTTCATTATCATGAGGAGGCAGTACCCCATGGATAGCCTTCATTTTAGCAAGCCTTTGCTGTATGGCAATCGGCTCTTTGGTTATATCGTATACTTTTGCTAAGGAGAAAGCTGACGCCAGGCAAATCACTGTTAAAACGATTACTAATTCTAAAATGTCCTTCATCTTTTAAGCCCTCCCGAATCCTTTGGGCATTGTGTATTTATCAATTAATGGACAAACAGCATTCATGAAAAGAATAGCAAAGGATATTCCTTCAGGATAACCTCCGAATAAACGTATTATTATAGTAATAAGGCCGGCCCCGGCGCCAAAAATCATCATCCCTTTGGTAGTAATAGGGCTGGTCACCATATCAGTGGCCATAAAACAGGCTCCAAACATCAACCCACCGCTGAATAAATGGAAAAGTGGATTGGCGTATTGGGCCGGATTAATCAACCAGAAAATACCGCTAAAAAGAAATACGGTCCCTAAACAGCATACCGGAATGTGCCAGGTAACATAGCCTTTCCAGATTAAATATCCAAGTCCAAGGAGAATCAATAAAACTGATACTTCCCCAATACAACCTGCACGATTCCCTAAGAATAAATCTAAAAGCCTTATATTAGCAATATGAGCGGCGCCCTTATCTTTTAAAATTCCCAAGGGGCTGGCTGTAGTTATTGTATCAATTGTTTTAGAAAAAAGAAAAACCGGCTTTTGCCATCGCGTAAGTTGCACAGGCCATGAGACCAAAAGCACAACCCTGCCGATAAGCGCCGGGTTAAAGGGATTATTCCCTAACCCGCCATAAATTAATTTCCCTATAATAATAGCAATTGCAGCCCCAACTAAAACCATCCACCAAGGAGTGGTAGGCGGGAGAGTAAGAGCTAAAAGAAGCCCTGTAACAGCGGCGCTTCCATCCATTATTGATATCTTTTGACCTAAGAGGGGCTGAACTAAGGCTTCAGTAGCTACTGCGCCAAGAGTACCAATTAAAATGATTATTAAGGCTTTTATTCCAAAAAAATATACTCCCGCTAAACTTGTTGGTAAAATAGCCAGCAAAACACAGTACATAATTATGGCCACTGTATCCTTGCTGCGAGCATGAGGTGATGTAGAGACAGTCACCATATCTAAAATGTCACTCATATTTTCTTTGCCAACAATATTTTCCGATTGCATTGAATATTCTCTTTTTTTATGATTTATTTTTTTGTTCTCGTTTTTTAGCTAAGATGGCACTTTTCCCATATTTGATTATCTGAACAAGGTGTCTTTTAGCTGGGCAAACATATACGCAAGAGCCACATTCTATGCAATTGAGCACCTGTGCTTCCTCTGCCTCGTCTAATAAATCCCTTTCACAATACGTCCCTAAAATACTTGGAATTAACTTCATTGGACAGGCCCGAACACACATTCCACAGTTAATACACCGGCCGGCCTTTGTAGGGGGAGACTCACCTTTTGGTAAAATTAAAATACCGGAGGTGCCCTTAATAACAGGGACTTGTGTTGTATATTGAGCCAGGCCCATCATCGGCCCTCCCATTAAAATTTTCCCAACTTCCCCTGTAAGCCCTCCACAATAATCGATTACTTCAGAAAATAGAGTGCCTATACGAAGGGATAAATTCTTGGGTTTCTTGATGCCCTTCCCTGTTATAGTGACAACTCTTTCAATAAGCGGTTTCCCTGAGGAAAGCGCTTCGTAAATGGCATAGGCTGTTCCTACATTTTGAATTACAGCCCCCACATCCATTGGAAGCCCCGGAGGCGGTGGGACCTCACGATCTAAAACCGCTTTAATTAATTGCTTTTCCGCCCCTTGAGGGTATTTTACTTTTAATCCTACTACCTCTATGTGCGAATCCTCTTTGGTAGCTTCCTGCATGGCTTGTACAGCATCCGGTTTGTTAGCCTCAATACCGATATAGCCTTGCTTGACTCCCAAGGCCCGCATAATTATTTGCAGCCCTTTGACAATATCTGCCGGCTTTTCCATCATTAATTGATGATCTGCCGTCAAATAGGGTTCGCATTCCACTCCATTCAAAATGACTGCATCGATTTTTTTCTCTTTTGGAGGAGAAAGTTTTACATGAGAGGGGAAAGCCGCCCCTCCAAGGCCAACAATTCCGGCTTGTCTAATTTTTTGTTTTATTTCATCAGGAGATAATTTTAATGGATTTTGACCATTTTGTGGTTCCTTCACCCATTCATCCAGTCCGTCCGATTCAATTATTATTGTTTTTACCTGGTTTCCTCCAGCATGAGGATAGTTTTTAATCTCGATTACACTACCCGAGAGGCTGGCATGAACCGGAGCAGAGACAAAAGCCTGACTATCAGCAAGTAATTCTCCCTTCTTTACTTTCTGTCCGATTTCAACCTTTGCTTCACAAGGAGCGCCAATATGCTGAACTAATGGAATATAAACTTTTTGGGGAAGAGGAATGGCTTCTATCCTTTTTCCTTCACTCAAACGTTTATTACCGGGAGGATGAATCCCTCCTAAAAAAGTTTTTAATTTCATATAGTTATCTTTCTTAATGGTATTTTGGCCTCATCCAACATTTCTAAGGACAAATCATCTGCATAACCATCACTATAGAAAATTTCCTGAACTTTTGCATTAATTAACATTTTTGCGCACAAACTGCAAGGTAAATGTGTTGAATAAAGGAAACTGCCCTTAATACTTACTCCATATAAGGCGGCCTGAATAATTGCATTCTGCTCTCCATGAAGCCCGCGGCATAACTCATGCCTTTGCCCGGAAGGAACTCCTTGCTGTTCACGAATACAGCCAACCTGTTGACAATGTTTCAACCCGGTTGGTGCACCATTATATCCAGTGGACAATATTTTTTTATCTTTCACAATAACTGCTCCAACCTGCCGCCGCAAACAGGTTGAGCGTTGCGAAACCAGCCGGGCAATTTGCATGAAATATTCATCCCAACTAGGTCTGCCCATAATCTTCCATTCTTGATTGATAAATTGGATATTGTAAACATAAGTCTCTCACAGAGGACTTAACTTTCTCGTATATTTTCCCATCCCCAATATTATTCAGAACTTCCTTCATTAGTTTGGCAATATATTTCATCTCAGTCTCTTTCATTCCACGAGTGGTAATTGCCGGGCTTCCAATTCGGATACCACTGGTAACCCTTGATCCTTTTGTATCAAAAGGGACCTCATTTTTATTCACGGTTATGCCTGAGGCATCCAGGGCCTCTTCTGCCTCTTTCCCGGTTATGCCCTTCCCGGTAAGGTCCAATAAAACGAGATGATTGTCCGTGCCGCCTGATACAACACGAAATCCTCCTTTTTTCATCTCCTCGGCAATTGCTCTGGCATTGGTGATGACTTGTCCTTGATAATTTTTAAAATCCTCAGAGAGGGCTTCCTTGAAACATACCGCTTTGGCTGCGATCGAATGCATCATCGGCCCTCCTTGGGTCCCCGGGAATATTGCTTTATCAACCTTGGGGGCAAATTCTTTTTTACACATAATTATCCCCCCCCGAGGACCTCGCAAGGTCTTATGAGTGGTGGAGGTAACAAAATCACAAAAAGGAACAGGAGAGGAATGAAAACCGGCGGCTATTAATCCGGCTATATGGGCTATATCGGCCATTAAAAAAGCCCCGCATTCATCGGCAATCTCCCTAAAAGCCTTCCAGTCAAATTCCCGCGGGTAAGCACTGGCACCAACGACAATGAGTTTGGGAAGATGAGTTTTCGCCTGGCTTCGGACCTGATCCATATCTACAATTTCTGTTTGGCGATCAACTCCATAAAAAAATGATTGAAAATACCTACCGGAAATATTAAACTGACTTCCATGACTGAGATGTCCGCCATGGGAAAGTTGCATACCTAAAATTTTATCTCCCGGCTCAAGAACTGAATAAAATACCCCTACATTTGCTTGCGTACCGGAATGAGGCTGAACATTCACGTGTTCGGCACCAAATATTTCCTTCGCCCGCCGGATAGCCAGGTCCTCTGCTATGTCCACATACTTACAGCCGCCATAATACCTTTTTCCCGGATATCCTTCAGCGTATTTATTGGTAAAAATCGAGCCCTGTGCTTCAAGCACTGCCTCACTGGCGAAATTTTCCGAAGCGATCATCTCCAAATGATAAAAAACCCGTTCGGTTTCCTTTTGTATGGCCTCAGCAATTTCTGGATCTACCGCTTTTAATCCCTTAGATTCAATTTCCTTTTTTTTCTTTTTTTCCTCTGTCATATTTTTGTTTTTTTAATGTCCTTTACTGAATCAATCTTTTCTAACCTTCGGGCATGTCTTCCACCGGAAAAAGTAGTAGCCAGCCATACTTTGACAATTTCCCGGGCCAACTCTTTCCCAATAGTCCTACCCCCAAGTACCAAAACGTTGGAATCATTATGTTGTCGACTAAGCCGAGCTGACATCGGCTCACTGCACAGGGCCGCTCGAATACCCGGGTATCGATTGGCTGAGATAGACATACCAATCCCGGTACCGCAAATTAAAATCCCTTTTTCCGATTTGTGATTAAGGATATGTTGTACCAATTGATGGGCGAAATCAGGGTAATCCACAGAAGTGGAATTATAACATCCTAGATCTTCCACAGAATAGGATTGACTTTGAAGATAGGTTTTTAAAAATTCTTTAAGTTCCCAGCCGCCGTGGTCACTTCCTACTACAATCAACAATAACTATTTTCCTTATAAAGTAAAAAATGTAACCTTCAGGTTAAGTGAGCAAATCTTTGATTTTCTAACTATTGACTGACATCTTAATATAACTGCCAAAAAAATTGGAGCTTAGCTGCCGGCCGGCAGCTAAGCTCCGGGAAAACATTTTAATAGATTTCTTAATGTTATGCAAGCATCAATAACATTATGGAGCTGCTTGAGCCGGATGACACCAAACACAAAATGCCTGGGTATTCCCTGCTGAGACTTCAGGACCTCTCAAATACATATAATTAGTATTTGATGGATGAGGATCATGACAGCCCATACAGGTCAGTTGCTCTTCTTGCCCTTTGTAACCTTTTGCACTTTCCGGTAGGATTACCTTTTTAGGGGACATACCGCAAGGGTGAGTCGCTTCCATGGTAACAGGTCGATATCCTAACCCGTCAGGTTCCTCAGCATGACAGGCCATACAGATTGCTTCCATCCGTTCTAAAGGCATGCCGGTAACTGGATTGATAGTCGTTGTATTAGCCTTCTCAGTCAAAAGACCTGGACCTACGGCAGTATGAGCGCCATGGCATAGCGCACATTCTTCGTGGCCCTCACCGGCTAATGCAATTGCTGGGATTAACAGAATTACAAACAAGAGAAAGGTAAGACCTCTTCTCATCTTCTAAACCACCTCCTTTCCTGATGGTATAGGATAATAATCGGTCAATATTATAAAATTAGGGGGTTCTTTGTCAAGGAATATTAAATTGGCATCAAAAATTTTGTATATCCATAAGTTACGCAAATAAAATGAATGTTATCACTTTTGCATTTAGATTTTTTTAGATTCACTAATTTAAAAAACCTTTGACAGGATAA